>CAKMZF010000142.1 GCA_929200405.1 uncultured Gammaproteobacteria bacterium
CACTTTACGGTCTTTGCGGGCACGCCAACAACGGTGCAGCCACTAGGCACTGATTTAAGAACCACACTTCCCGCGCCGACTCGACTGTTGTCACCTATTTTAATATTGCCGAGTATTTTAGCTCCTGCACCAATCAATACATTGTTGCCGACTTTGGGGTGTCTATCGCCCTTGTCTTTACCGGTGCCCCCTAAAGTTACTGAGTGCAACATGGAGACGTTATCACCAACTACAGCGGTTTCTCCGATAACAATGCTATGGGCATGATCAATCATTATGCCTTTGCCAATTTTCGCCATGGGATGAATATCTACTGAGAATATAGCTGACATTCTGCTCTGTAAATATAACGCAGTTTGAAAACGGCTATTCTGACACAACCAATGACCAACCCGATAACCTTGTATGGCGTGAAACCCTTTTTGGTATAGAAATGGCGTTAGATATTCAGTAACTGCGGGGTCTCGATCTACAATTGCCAATATGTCAGCTCTGGCACACTCGCCAATCGAGGGTTCTGATAACATAGCATCTTGGATAATATCAAGCATGGTTATCGACGGAAATGCTTCATTGCCAAGTCTGGTTGCTAGCATATGTGCCAAGGCGATTTCTAGGCTGCCGTGCATCAACACTATATTGTAAATAAAACTAGACAATGCCGGTTCACTTTCACTAGCCGCCACAGCTTCGGCTTTTATGCGCTCCCAAATGGGATCTTGGCCAGCTTTCTCAGTGCTTGCTTTTTTTTTGTCTAATTTATCTTTGGCAGATTGCATAATATGGATATGTGACTGTTGTTGCTGGGGCATAGTATTACTCTGTATGACGTTCTGTGGGACTAGAGTTGGTTCGATATTCGAAAAAAAACCTATATTAGCATTCTCAGGGTAATGACCCAAATGAAAAGCTATGGTCTAATGCAGTCTTTGCATCATTAAATAAATTATCAACCCTATTGATTGTCTTTTTTAATTAATAAAGACATTATTTTATTCTTGTTTACACTGCCGCAGGAGCTACGATTTACATGACCGATCTACCCCCACAAATGCTACCAGACACTTTGGTCAACGTCCGTAATACTTTCAATATAGATAGTGATTTATCTGTTCCTGCATTCAGTGAGAAATCAGAATTCGTGCCTACCATAGACCCGAGTTATCAGTTTGATCAAGATACCACTTTAGCAATCTTGGCAGGTTTTGCTTACAACCGGCGGGTAATGATTCAAGGTTATCACGGCACCGGTAAGTCTACCCACATTGAGCAGGTCGCCGCTCGATTAAACTGGCCATCTATTCGGGTCAATTTAGACAGTCATATCAGCCGTATCGATTTAATCGGTAAAGATGCCATTGTACTTCAGGATGGCAAGCAGATTACAGAGTATAAGGAAGGCATCTTACCGTGGTCTTTCCAACGCCCTGTGGCTTTAGTTTTTGATGAGTATGATGCTGGTCGTCCTGATGTTATGTTTGCAATCCAGCGGGTGCTAGAGGCAGAAGGAAAATTGACGCTCTTGGATCAAAATAGAGTTATTTCTGCCCATCAAGGCTTCCGACTCTTTGCTACCGCAAATACTGTTGGGCTTGGGGATAGCAGTGGTTTGTATCATGGTACTCAACAAATAAACCAAGGCCAAATGGATCGCTGGAACATTGTCGCCACACTGAATTACCTAGAGTTTGATACTGAGGTGGCTATTATCACTAGCAAACTACAGGCTTATCAAAACGACCCTGAGCAGACTGAAGTTGTCAAACGAATGGTCAGAGTCGCTGAGCTAACTCGTGTGGGCTTTATTCAAGGTGAAATATCTACCCTAATGAGCCCTAGAACGGTGATCAGCTGGGCAGAGAATAATACTTTGTTTAATAACTTGGCAATGTCTTTCAAACTCTCTTTTCTGAACAAATGTGATGAGACTGAGCGTGGTATTATCGCCGAGTATTATCAACGCTGCATGGGCGAAGAGCTTGAGGAAAGTGTTAGCAATTTGCAACTATTCTAATTTGCCAACCACTCTACAACTAGCTATCTAGAACCAAAGTTTATGACACAAACGCCAGAAACCAATGCTGCGCCTCAACCAATCTCATCTACTGATTTAGAGAGCTTTAGACTGGCGCTAGAAGGCAGCGCCAGAGCCATTTCAGGGAACCCTGATCTGGCCGTGGAACTTTATTCTGAAAAGCACATAACGGTCTCTGATCAAACCGTTATGGTACCAAAACCAAGAAGGCGAAATTGGCAAGAAAGCCTGCAAAAAGCTCGTGGTGAGGTAGACAAGCTAGCACTAAAACACCGTTTGCATGATGCCAAAATCCATGCCCAATCCTCCCCTGCTGATGTCCGCTCCAGAGCTATTTATGAAAGTATGGAGCGAACACGACAGCAAATTATTGGTGCCAAAACTTTTCCCGGAATACAGAAAAATCTGTTGCATAATATTACTTTGGATATCACTGAAAAGGGCTATGACACAGTAACCGATAAGAACGGCTTTCAATACCCCAGTGCCATATCACTTTTGCTATGGGAAAACGCAGGTTTGTCTCTGCCTGAGAATGCTCAAGCACTTAAAGACCTGTGGTTTGAGCAACTACAGCAAAAAATTCCGCAGCAGTTAGCGCAATTGCAAAATGATATCAATGACCAAGAGGCGTTTCATCAACATTCGGTCGAGATAATGCAAGCTCTCGGTTTTCAGTTTGACTATGAGGATGATAATCAATTACCACCCCCTGAAAACTCAGAAGACGAGTATGAGCTTGATGAACAAGAAGTAGATATCGGTGAGATGGACTCTCCCAAAAGTATTGATGAAATACTGGGCGAGATTGATCACGAAGGAAATCCCACGCTCGGCGAACAAGATATTGACCCCGATGCAGAACCCGGTGAGGGCGAATTTCCTAGTGAGGATAGTGAAGAAGCAAATCCTTTTGATATTCCCGAGCAGCCAGATTTTAGCGATATCTCACCTTCCGGAGATTATCGATTTTACTGTGACGAATTTGATGAAGTAATACCAGCAGATCAACTGGTCGATGCCGACGATTTACATCGTCATAGAATACAGCTAGACCAACACTCTGCAACCATGAAAAGTGTCATTGGCAAATTGGCGAATAGACTCCAAAGGCACTTGCTTGCCCAGCAGCAAAGAACTTGGTCATTTGATTTGGAAGAAGGTGTTTTAGACTCTGCCCGTCTCTCCCGAGTGATTACTAACCCCACTGTTCCACTTAGTTTTAAGCAGGAAAAGCAAACCGAGTTTAAGGACACCGTGGTTACTTTGCTACTGGATAATTCCGGTTCTATGCGTGGTAGACCAATCATTATGACAGCAGTTAGTGCTGATGTACTGACCCGTGTTTTGGAGCAATGTGGCGTGAAAACTGAGATACTCGGTTTCACCACAAAGGCATGGAAAGGTGGTCAATCTCGTTTAAAGTGGTTAGATGATGGCAAGCCAGAAAAACCTGGTCGGCTCAACGATCTACGCCATATCATTTACAAACCCGCTGATTTACCTTGGCGCAGAGCTAAGTTTAATTTAGGGGTAATGTTTTCCGATGGCGTATTAAAAGAAAATGTCGATGGTGAAGCACTTATGTGGGCTTACCAGCGACTCTCGCAGCGCAAAGAACAACGTAAGATTATTATCGTGATCTCAGATGGCGCACCAGTGGATGATGCTACGTTATCGGTTAATAGTACTAATTATCTCGATGCCCATTTGCGAGACGTTATCGACCATTTGGAAAAGAAAGATGATATTGAGTTGTTGGCAATTGGCATTGGACATGATGTGACGCGGTATTATAAAAATGCCATTACTCTCAGAGATGCAGAAGCATTAGGCAGTGTGCTAGCTGATGAACTAGCGGCATTATTCACCACCAAGAAAAAGTCTACTAAAATAGTACCACAGAGCTTGCAGAATCAGTTAAAGCGAACCAAATAATCTTGGAAGCCGTCTAAATTTACAAGATAGGTAGCATCAGGTGGCAGCAGCGCATAACGAACGGCTAGACTTATTTCCTATGCTCAATTTGTATTGTTGCATTTGCTGGCAATATTCCTTTAAGTCGAATAGCTCTTTTTTGTGCTAACTCTAAGTCACTCGAGCTTACAATTACCACACCAGACCTTCGTTTCAATATTGCACTAAGCTGATCAATTTTCGTGAAGCTTTTTTCAAAGACCTCTTTATATTTGAAAAAGTTATCGGTGAGTTTCACTTTAACACTTGCCAAAGGCTGAGACACAGGAGCGCTAGACTGTCGGGCAATATTCATTGTATTATTTAAATCATTACAATTATTACTGACTGTATCACTTAATAAATGAACGAGTTGAACTTCAACACGTCTATTCTTTGCCTTTCCTAAGCTTGTACTATTTTTAGCTATTGGATTATCAGCTCCATAACCCACTAATTCGTAACTACTGTCAGGTAAGCTTACCTTCTGCTTTAAAATGTCACCTACTGTTTTAGCTCTAGAATATGAAAGCCCATAGTTATCTCCATACCTTTGAATTAAAGCTTTGCTTGTTAGCCTATCACTATCTGTATGACCTGCTATTCTAACTCTTATCGTTGAGTCACTCTCATATTTACTCAGTACCGCCTTCAGGCGAACAATTTGATCCGCAGAAATAACAGCTGCACCATTCTCAAAGTAAATAGTGTCCAATATCTCCACTGTTTCTGTAGTTTGCTGTACATTATCTTTATGAACCAAAACGCCAAAGTCAAGTCGACTCATCAAACCGCTAGTGAGTCTTATTACACGCGGGTTTTCACTGAAAATTTCAGCACAACTTGGCAGGCTAGCTTTATCGAGTTTTATAACAAAATTCTTACCATTACTACCGACATCACTTTCTAAACCAGGTATATGGTAGCGTCCATGGCGATCGGTAACGATAACATCACCGGTTACTGTAGCTAGCCTTGCCCCTGCTATTCCTTTTTCTCCAATATCTTGTATCCCATTTTGGTTATCATCAACAAAAACTTTACCAACAATAGTTGATAAATCAAAAACAGGATCTACTGCATCTAGCTTCACCGTCGCAAAGGCAATATTGCTTGAGACATTGTCAATTGCACTGCCAGTATAGGCAGTATTCGTTAGCACTTCATTAGTACTTGCGCTTGGGCCAACTTGCGCGACATAGACCAACGATAGACTTTGATTGCCATCTAGACTAAATAACGCCCCTGCGTTGGTTAAGGTTATGATATTGTTTTCATTACTAAGACTTATGCTCTCAACTTGCTCACTGCGTATTTTGCCATCACCAGACAACAGCTGGAGCCCAACAGGCAGCCTGTCATAGATATTAAAACTCACAGTTTCAGTATTCGGGTTGTTGACTTTGATAGTGTACACCAATAAATCTCCAACGTTAGCATTTGGCTTGTTAGCAGATTTAGTAATTACCAATGGATCAAGAGTAGGTTCAGCAACTCTAATGGCAGGCCCATGCGGGTCAAAAATTCTATAGCTTCCGTCTGTAAACAGTCCTTTTTGGCTGTCACCCTTTTCATCATCACTTAAGGTATAGGTGATTACCAATACCTTATCAATCTGGCCATCGCCATTATCATCACACTCACAGGGTGAGTTTTCTTCAGAGACAGAAACAGGCACCAAGTCGCTCATATATGTGAACTCAGCATCATTGATATTATTATCATCTGCTGAACCTGTAGGATCTGCAAACTTTCTAATAGCGTAATCATCAGCACTAGAAATTGTACCGTTATCCAATAGTTTTTGGTGGCCATAGAAAATTGAACGAACTCCAGCAACTGTCTGGTTGGGTTCGGTACATTGCAATGAAAAACCAATCAGCCCTAGAGGGTACATATAGTCTGCATCCTCACCTATTGACCAACTGCCATTACCACTTTGATTTGTTCCTGAAACATCATTTGGTCCCGGTATGCCCGTTGTACTTTCATTGGTGGAATAAGCATTTTGCACAGCAATGCATTTTTCATTCAAAGCACTCCCTGAGGAGTCAACCACCGATAGACTTACCCAAGTCCTATCCTCTGTTTCTACATCGTTGACATCACAGTTTTGAGCATCTGGTGGACAATCTTTAAATGAGCTAACCAAGGCCTGAACTCTGTCTTTAATTCCATCTCCATTAGCATCACCATTGTTTGGACTTAATTCTTCAGATGTCGATGCTATTCCATCATCATCATCACTGATAATAACCGTGACAGTTGCGGTATCACAGTTGTCGGCATTTAGAGCTTCACATATCTTGTAGACAATCTGATACAACCCCGGCGCAGTATCATTACTTGCAGTAACAGAACCGTCGTTATTAACAATAATCG
>CAKMZF010000143.1 GCA_929200405.1 uncultured Gammaproteobacteria bacterium
GAGTGGGTGTTAAGTCAACCAGGTAGCGAATCACAGTGTGGCCGGTCAGACAATGCTCTATGACCATCAATGGCCGGATATATGACTGCAATCTTCAACTCAGACAATTTATCGCTTGACCGCAAGGGAGGTATTCATATATGTCCTTTTTTCTCCTCCGGTTGGTTGACGTTTGTGCCAGAAGTAGAGAAGCGTTTTACACATGCCGTTGGTAATCGTGAGTCATTGAAACAGCTAGCTACTAGATTTAACCGTTCTTGGCTTAGAGGTCAGGGTGTTAGTATTAAGATTTATCAGTTTGTTGGGAATCACTGAATACGGGTGCTAAGGTGTAATCTATGCAAATCTTCAGAGAGGCAAAGCATATTGCATTGGAGAAGTGTATACCAGAGCCATCTTCACCACGCCGCTGAGCAAGGCGTTAGATTTTTTGGAGAAACACATGCAAAATAAAGCAGATAAATTCAAAAACCTCCATTTAGATGGGGATACATTTATTATGGCCAATGCATGGAATGCAGGTAGTTCCGTACTCCTTGAAGAATCTGGTTTTAAAGCAATTGGAACTACAAGTGCTGGAATAGCATTCCAGCATGGTTTACCAGATTCAGAGGGTGCTGTGTCTTTTGAATTAGCATTAGAAGAGACTCGTAAAATTGCTAAAGCCGTAAATATTCCAGTAAGTATGGATGCTGAAAATGGTTATGGAGATTCCGCGGAATTAGTTGCAAAAAATATGAATAAAATTGTATCCACGTCTGTAGTTGGAGCAAATATTGAAGATTATACTGGGATAAAAGAGAAACCTCTTTATGACTCTAAATTAGCTAGAGAACGAATTCAATCTGCAAAAGAAGCAGTAGCTGATATTGGTTATCCATTTGCACTTACAGCACGAACAGACTGCTTTTTAACTAATCATCCAACAGCCTTAAAAGAAGCAATTTCTCGTGCTAATCAATACAGAGAGGCAGGTGCTGATTGCCTATTTGTTCCAGGTGTAAAAGACATCGAGACAATTAAAACTTTAGTAAAGGAAATTAACGGCCCAATTAGCATCGTAATGGGACTTACTGGCTCACCAATTTCGTTAATAGAGCTTAAAGCTGCTGGCGTAGCACGCATCAGTATTGGTGGTTCTTTAGCTAGAACCACTTATGATTTGATCCGTAATGCCTCAAAGGAAATGCTTGAAAAAGGAACATTTGAATTTTCAAATATTCAAATAGCAGATAATGAACTTTGTAACCTCTTTGCAAAACGGTGTAAAAAATAATCTAACAAGTTACATCATCGGAAAACCACACGCTCGTCGTTTTCCGCTGTGCAAGGCGTTATGCGAGAAAAGTTAAGAGTCACAATAAGGGCATTAATCGTATTGCTGAGGGAGAGCTGGCAATGAACTATCCGGATCGTTTGACAGAAATACCATACTTAAAGTATGCGTTTTATTCGTATCTTCTTTTGGGTGTTACAGACACATTGCGAAGATACATAAAACATAGCCCAAAAACCCAACGCTTGTGTGTTGAGGTGAGCTTAACTAACCAATCTGCAATGAGCGCATTCTCAGATGAGAGCTTAGGTTGATACCTAAAGCAGCTCTCACTGATACCCATACAAATACAGGCAAAGCGAATGCTCACATGATGGTTGGTAATGGCCTGTTGAGCCATCTCTTTACGAAGAGATGGCTTTACAACTTTCCCTCAAGAGCCTCCTGGCGAATCTGTGCTTTGAGGCGCTCATCGGCATACATTTTTTTGAGTCTTGCATTCTCAGCACGCAGCTCTTTCATCTCTTTAATCAGAGAGGCATCCATTCCACCGTATTTGGCTCGCCATTTATAGAATGAAGCAGAGCTCATGCCATGTTCGCGGCAAAGCTGTTGAGGGGAAATACCTGCTTGATTCTGTTTGAGAATGGCAAGGATTTGAGTGTCTGTAAATCTAGGGGTACGCATAAAAATTCTCCTGTTAGGATTATAAGAATTTTCTACTTATTATGTCGATTAATTTCTGGGAGGATTACACTAGGTGCAGAGTGAATGCATTATGGGAGGGCTAAGGAATCGAAAAGCCCTTTTAAAAACATGGTGCCAGGTGATATCGAGTTATATCAAGTCATTACAAGGGCTTTTAATAAAACCTTCTCATACCGTTCGTGCCAACCATGTGTGTAGAGTAGGCACTTGAGATCTATCCGAAAAGATATAGAGCGGCAAAAGATCAAGAATCTCTATAGTGACTTTGCACAAGAGGGATTACTTAGCTAGGGGAGGGGCGTTGATTTTAGAGTTGTTAGCGGATACTTTAGTGCTCTAGTAGAAAGTCTTCTAGTAGCTGTTGGAACAGTTTTGGCTTTTCCAAAGAAGCTGCGTGTGAGGCAGAAGGAATTACTGCTAAACCGATGTTTGGCAGATCTTGCCACAGCTTTTCTACTTGAGGCCAGCGATAGGATTTGTCGCTATCACCCCAAATGATCAATGTTTGGTTGGTGATATTGGCAAGCTTGTCTCTACCGTCCCACGTTGCCATTGCCTCTAAAGCGGCTAAAGCTGCCTGGTGGTTAGCAGATTTGCCAACCTCTAGCAAAAATTGATGCCCTGCTGAGCTTTTACCGTCCACAAACCAAGTAGCGGCAATGCGGTCTAAGGTCTGTTCTACACCTTCGGCTTCTAGACGCTCTTTAGAGCGAGAGATTGGTTCAAATCTATTGGGCATTAATCCTAGAGGGCCGGTACCATAGAGTATGAGTTTATCAATTCGCGATGAGTCTTTACTGGCCATGTTTTGCACAATCATACCGCCCATCGAATGACCGATGAGGTGATATTGAGTAATCTCTAATGCATCTAATAACGATAGAACGCTATCTGCCATGGCATCGATACTGTCGTGTCCTTGCAGTGCTGAAGCTTCGCCAAAACCGGGTAGGTGAGGGGCAATGACATCAAAGTGCTGGCTGAAATAGTCTATTTGTTGCTGCCATTGTTTGGCGCTTCCCAAATAGCCATGTACCAAAACCAGCGGTAAGCCTTTGCCAACGCGGATGTGAGGAAGTAGATCTGTTATTTCAGTCATGTTCTGCCGTTAATTAGTTTGCTCTGGTAACCATAACGCTACATCTGGAGCTATGATCAATATAATTATTAATAAAACCATCATCGCGATAAATGGCAAGCAGCCCATGATCACGTCGCCAATCGTTACCTTACCCTGACTAATCCCTTGTATAACATACAAGTTCAGCCCCACAGGTGGTGTTAACACGGCTATTTCCATAGTAATGGTATAGACAACACCAAACCAGATGAGGTCAAAACCTGCCGCATTCATTAGCGGGTAGATGGTTGGTAAGGTGATGAATGTCATGGAGACAGGCTCAAGGAACATGCCGAGGATGATATAAAAAACCAATACGATTGCCAGTACTGCCATTGGAGATAAGTCAAAAGAGAGGAACATCTCCGTGAACTGCTGCGGTACGCGGTAGTAGGTTAGGACAAAACCAAACAAAACGCCAGCAGATAGCAGCAGACCTAAATAACCCATAGTGCGCATGGTCGCAAAAAGTGAGTCTTTAAAGGCTTGGAAGGTTAGTCCACCAAAGGCAAAAGCCAAGATGACGGTGACTAATGCAGCAATGGCCGCGGCCTCAGTAGGGGTGGCTATACCGGCATAAATGGCTACGGTAATGACGGCACCAATGATGGCGATAGGGCCGACGGTGGCAAGTACGGTGATAAAGCGCATTTTGGTGGTGCGTTCACTATCGGGAATGTCTTCTGGGTAGACGATGCCCCAGATAATGACCACAGCGACAAAACCGGTTACTAAGATGATGCCGGGAATTACGCCAGCAATAAAGAGATCACCAATACTCTGGTCGGTAACAATGCCGTAAAACAGTAGAATCAAGCTTGGTGGAATCAATACTGATAATGTGCCACCAGCCGCAAGTACACCACTGGCTAGACGTTTGCCATATCCTAAGCGAAGCATTTCAGGTAGCGCAACGCCGCCGATGGTCAATGCTCCCACCATAGACGAACCACAAACCGCCCCGAAACCGGCACTGGCACCAATAGAGCCATAAGCCGCTGAACCGCGAATGCGAACGCCTTGGTGTAGAAACTGATATAGGTTCGGGCCGATGTTGGATTTGCCAATCAGCTCACCCAGAAACACGAAGAGTGGCACGGCTAGAAGGATATAATCTATCCACACCCCCCATAGTTTAAGTTCTGAGGTCACCACAGAGGTTGAGAAACCTTGAATGTTCCATAGGAACGGGAAAGAAGCTGCGGCTAAAGCAAAAGGGATTGGTAAACCAATCGTGATGAACAACATTAGCAAGCCAAGCAAACCAAGGCCAACGGTATACCATTCCATATTAATGCTCCAAATTGGGTGGTGTGCGAATTGCTTTGAGCAGTTTTAGCAAGGTGTAAACTGAGAAGAGTATCAGTGCAAATGCACCCGGTGCCCAAAAGAGGTAACGCGGCCAATGCAAGATTTCAGAGGCTGCACCAGAATAAAAAGATCGAATTGTTGCGCTGACGCCTGCATAGGAGAAGAACACGCCAACAACTAACATAATAAAATAATTAAGAACTGCGAACCCTTTTTGCCAAGCTGGCGGGGTGATCTCGGTAAACATGGTTACTTTAGGATAGGCATCTTTAAAAAGCGCATAAGCTAAGCCGCAGAAAGCGACGGGAAAGAGTAGTAGTGCAGTTGCCTCGGTCACCATACGGTCGGGTTTGCCTAGTCCGTAGCGGACAAACACGCCATAGGAAATCCATAACATCTGTATCAAAATAATAATTGCCCCAAGGCCGGCAAGCCAGACGACAAGGCGTTCAATTCGTGAGATTAGTCGGTCTAATGGACTGGTCATCATAGGCACCTAACATGCTAAGAGGGTTGATGAAATATAACGAAAGAAGGCAGAAAAGATCTGCATGTTTTTCGACATGCAGATCTTAGCGAGATTAAGGCTTATGTTGAGCCAATAATGCTCTGATTTGATCAGCTAACTCAGGACCACAGGCCTTATTAACTGTCTCGTCCCATTTGCCACTAACACTGCTGATTAGCGTTGCTCGCTGCTCATCAGTAATGGAAACTGCCGATCCGCCGCCCTGCATTACGGCATTACCGACTTGTTGATCAACCCAAGCTTCATAGCGAGGCTTTAACCAAACTTCAGTTTCTGCAGCTGCTTCGCTTAGCGCTTTTTGCTCATCAGCGGTTAGGCTATCGAACTTAGACTTGTTCATCATGTACTGGACGTTGCCATAGAACAGATTTGCGTTAACCATATACGGCATGACCGTCCACAACTTCCATGAACTATAGGTTGCTACGCCCATGTTGATGCCATCGACTACGCCACGCTCAGCTGATTGAAATACCTCTTTAGGTGACACAAATACTGGCTCGCCGCCCCAGGTTTCAATCATAAGACTAACGAGTGGCCCGATAGAGCGAACTAACTTGCCGTCAAGTTTGCTAAGGTCTGAGATAGGCTCTTCAAACCACCACTCTTGGTCGTAAGAATAGTTTGAGTTGAAAAGTGGCACCAAGCCGACTTTCTCCGCTTCGGCGCGGATAAGTTCTGCATATGCGGCATCAAGTTCTGTTTGCTTCTCTAGATTGACTTCGGCAGGGTAGAGTGAGGTGTTGGCATAACAAGGTAAACGGCTGTCTGCGTTGATCCAGCTGATGTCAGAAACACCACCCTGAATACTGTCTACACCTTCTGACCATCCATGTAGAGTTCCAGAAGGAAAGATTTCAACGTTAAGACTGCCGCCAGATTTCTCTGCTGCTAGCTCGGCAAAATGTTGAAAACCCTCATAGCGGATATCGACTTCATTGACATAAGTCGATAGTCTGATCGTGGTCTCTGAGAAAGCAGATGCTGCTACAGTTGTAAGCGCCAATGCTGCTAATGTTGTGGTAAGTTTTTGTTTGAATTTCATAATCCTTCCTCCCTTTGGTGACGGTTCCTTTGATAAATAAATGAACCAATACAATTTAGTGTAGACAGCTAAAAGAAGTGTGGCAAATAGTAATCTCTCATGGTTTCATGCACAAATTGCATAGTTACCCGTGGTGCATTTAGGATAAAACACCTTTGAGGCTGTTAAGATTACGGC
>CAKMZF010000144.1 GCA_929200405.1 uncultured Gammaproteobacteria bacterium
TCGAATGATCCATGTCAGCCATAGGTTTAGTCATGTCCATCTTCGAATGATCCATATCAGCGACTACATTAGCCGTAACGGTGGCTGATTCTGCCGTTACTTTTTTGATTTCTACTTCTTTGCTATTACAAGCAGCCATTGCTGCATGCATAGGATCTGAACAATCCATATTCATACTATTTGTTTGTGTAATACCCTGCGAATTGAGTAGTACCAACAAACTAGATGTGGCAATTATTTTTATCTTTTTCATTTAGATTTCCTTTTACATTCCACTCAAGACACTACTACACGTCTAAACATTCCTTTGGCATGGAACAATAAATGACAGTGGTAAGCCCATTGGCCGATAGCGTCAGCAGTAACCAGGTAGCTAATTTTGGCACCAGGTTGAGCCAAAATAGTATGCTTTTTTGGTAAATAATTTGTATCATTTATCTCTAATTCGCTCCACATGCCATGCAAATGTACGGGATGATTCATCATGGTGTCATTGATTAGAGTGAACCTTACTCTTTCCCCATAACGCAAGGCGATAGGTGGAGCATCTGCATATCTCACGCCATTAATAGACCACATATATCTGGACATGTTGCCAGTTAAGTGGAGTTCTATTTCTCTACTTGGTGATCTTCTATCTTCGGTTGGATAGCGATTTCGTAAGTCAGCATAAGTTAATACTCGTCGACCATTGCCACGCAGTCCAATTCCCGGATCATCAAGTCTGGTTTGAGCATCAAACGCGAGCATATCTACCTGTACTCCAGTTTGTATGGTTACGTTGGCATTACTATCACCGTCCATTTGCATATTGCTGTGATCCATTCCTTGCATCGACCCATGGTCCATTCCTTCCATAGAGCCCATGCTGCCCATACCCATATCTGTATGAGTAAGAGTAGGCATTGCATCAAGGTTAGGGATACTAGCTCTTTTGTTTGGATTGCTTGTCAAGGTGCCAAGTGCATACCCAGAGCGATCTATTGCTTGTGAGAATATCGTATGAGCGCCGGCTTGAGGCGTGACGATTACATCGTATGTTTCAGCAACACCTATGCGAATTTCCTCAATACCATCGACCGGTTGCACCTCTTGTCCATCAGAGGCGACTACTTGCATTTTGAGTCCAGGAATTCGGACATCGAAAATTGTCATTGCGGAGGCATTGATGAAACGCAATCGCACTCTTTCGCCAGGTCTAAAATCTCCGACCCATCCATCTCTAGGAGAGTGCCCATTAGTAAGAAAAGAGTACGTCCATCCCGTGACATCGGAAATGTCTCTATCACTCATACGCATAGTGTTCCACATTTGTCTGTCACTAATGGTTTGACTGAGCCCTTTATTAGCCACATCAGCGGCAAAGTCTCCAACAGTACGCTCACGGGTACTATAATATTCGCTTAGCTTCTTCAACTTTGCATATATTTGATTTGGATTTTCATCTGACCAATCTGACAAAAGCACCACATGGTCTCGATCATAAGGAGCCATCAACGACTGTTCTTTTGGTTCAATGACAATAGATCCGTATAAGCCAGTTTGTTCTTGGAATCCCGAATGGCTGTGGTACCAATATGTTCCTGATTGAACGGCTTTAAATCTATAAACATAAGTTTCACCAGGTTTTATACCAGCGAAGCTAAGTCCGGGTACACCGTCCATATTTGTTGGCAAGATAAGGCCGTGCCAATGTATGCTGGAGGTGACGGACATTTTATTTTTGACACGAATCGTGATGCTTTCACCTTCACGCATACGTAAAGTAGGTCCCGGTATTTGACCATTTATGGCTGTGCCAATTCGTCTCTTTCCAGTGATATTAACGGCTATATCAGATAATGTGAGATCAAAGACCGTTCCGGTTAATGTTGATGATTTAGGGCTTGATGCTATTGAAAGGTTAGGTGAAAAGGCTCCTAAACTTACAGCACTAATAGCTTGTAGTAGCTGACGTCTATTAGCCGTCAGCTCTGAGTTTGAGTTCATTTTGTTCATCGTCGTCCTAGTATTTTTCTAGTATTGAAATCGACGCATTGCATAACATGCATGCTTAACAGCACGAGCGTTACATAATAAGGTCAGATTTTTGAAAAAATTGGAGTGTTAGCTAACTAAACTCCGCCGCATAAAGCGGTTTGGCTACTAGGAGAGCCGGGGAGGTCTATAAATAGAGTCTTGAGTTGTCTCAGGAAGGAATCCATGAGCGTATTGGGGGGTATCTAATCTGCGCTCCACTGAATAGTCGATGGGATTTATCACATAGAAGAATACCAAAGAGGCGCTACAGCTAGATATACAGGTCGTGGAGGTCTGCATTGATTGCAAAGTTAGCTGTTGGCTAGAACTTAAAGTGTTATTTTTTTTGTGGGCCTTAGCTGTCCTGTGCATATTGGGGTGACAATTCACTGATTCACTTTCAACACTATGACGAGGTTTGCTTTCACTAATAGAGAGCGAATGAGCATGGGGAGAAGACCGTCGAGCATTACTCGTGTCGGTTGTTATATTATGACTTGCTGGGTGTGAATTGCTAATTTCCTTTACGCTGCCTACACTTGTTGCTCCATAAGATAGCATGGATGCTAGTGATAGTATTATGATAAGAAAAAATGAGAATGTTCTCACTGAAGCCTCAGGTATAAATTCTAAACGCTTTAATATACTAGAGTATCTTATAGCGAACATATGAACAGCAACTTAATTGATTGAAATCGCAGATCCCTGTGTCACGTTTTGATTTATGATTTTTTGTAAGACGTTGATTACCGCTTGGATAATCGCTAAGCCCATACCCGTTCCTCCAGCATCTCGACGTTTGGTTCATCTATACTTACAGTGTTTCTATGCTCCATTCTCAAATTCCGTTGGTAACCAAGGTTTATACATCATCTGGTATGTAACAAAGCCATAGAAGGCAATACTTACTAAAACTAAATAATAACAAAACTGCTTAAATGTAGATAGACTTCGGATATTACAGCAATATGTTTAATTTTTAACAATAATATATTTATATTACATATGCAATGCCGCCCAAATAAAAAGGGGTCAAGTCTTTGATTTGTGATTTTTTGAAAGATTAATTCATTATAAATCAGATGCTTGATCGAATAATCTCAAGGCAGTCATTCCGCTCCAGGGCTGACTATTTCAGACCAGTCTCTCAATTGGCGATGACGCCTGAAACATTTTCTAGAACGTTACGTCATTTACAAGACCGGAAAATCATCTGTATTAATGGGAAGTTGATAAAGGTGAAAGACTTAGCGTTGCTAAATAATCTCTATGAGGATCACGGAACACTGTGATGCTTCGAGCTATTGCCTATGGCTTTTATTAGAAAAACAGTTATCCGCTTTGAGTCAAGTTGTCCAATATCGGGCAGTGGGCATTATCATCTCCCTGACACTCTGTTGTCAGTTGTTCTAGCTGAGTGCAGAGTGCCTGCATTTCAACCATTTGCGCTTTCATTTGAGTTAGATGACTGCTGGTAATTTGTTTGACTTCCCGGCTAGTGCGTTCGGGGTCACGAAATAACAGCAACATTTTACGAATGTCTTCAATTGAGAAATCAAAGCCACGACAGCGGCGAACAAAAACCAGTTCTTGAAGGGTTTTGTCATTGTAATAACGATAGCCATTTTCAGCTGACTTGTTGGCAGAAACCAACTTGATATCATCATAGTACCGGACTGTTTTCGTCGATAATTGACTAGCTTTGGCTGCCTGACTTATGCCATATTGTTGATTGCTCACCTGTTTACTCCCTAACTCACTCATATAAATTGCCGATATAGTGCCACTATTGCTTGACCTTACAGTAGCTGGAGAGTTTATGCTATCGGTTATTGGCTCTCTCGAATCTGCTAAGTCGCTGAAGAGAATAGACAATCCACTATATGAGACTATGCACGAGGTTATATCATGGCAAGTAATACTGCTACTTTACGAATAGACTGGGGCGACAAACAGAAATGGCTCAGAGCTGCACACAACACTAAATGGTGTTTAGTAGGTTGTGCCGCTGGTGATTTTGCAACGATTCTATTTTTCCAAGTCACAGGGATTGCGTGGTCAACCTGGTCGATAATGATATTGGCCATGATCAATGGTCTGCTGACATCGATCTTGCTGGAGACTGTTATCCTCTCCAAACAGATGGCGCTAAAAGCAGCTTTTAAAACCGCTATCGGCATGTCAATGATATCGATGTTAACGATGGAGTTAGCGATGAATGTGGTTGATATTTGGCTGACTGGTGGCGCGAAATTAACGTGGTGGGTAATTCCTGTTATGTTATTGGCAGGATTTCTAGCTCCTTTGCCCTACAACTACTGGCGCTTAAAAGCGCTTAACAAATGTTGTCATTGATAAATCACAATAGATAGATCATAAGAAATGATATTACCGAATAAAAGCCGATTACAGAGAGATCAGTATGCGTAGCAAGTTTACTTTACCAATAGTATTTTTAGTCATTCTCGTTGCATCTGGAGGTTATCAATTGCTGATATCACCAGAATCGAAGGTTACTGCAGAGCAATCGCCTGAAATATCCACAGATAATATGCTCAGCGATACTGCCGACAAAATATCCGAATCAACTACAGAATTACCGCCTTTAGTTGTCTACAAATCTGCAACCTGTGGTTGTTGTAAGGCATGGGTCAAACATATGTCCGATAATGGATTTTCGGTAGAGGCGCATGATGTTGATGACCTTAACTTCTACAAGCAAAAGGCCAAGCTTGGCGCGGGTCAGGGCTCATGCCATACCGCATTTATCGATGGTTACGCGATAGAAGGTCATGTACCGGCTGATGATGTATTACGATTGCTGGCAGAGAGGCCTGATGTATCAGGGCTAACAGCGCCGGGCATGCCTCAGATTTCACCGGGTATGGCAGCTGAAGGCGTGCCGCCAAAAGATTATGATGTCCTGAGTTATAAAGACGGTGAGATAGTGGAAGTTTTTAGCCACTACTAGTTTGACCCGTTTTCAGCTAGGACATAGGGCTTTGCTATACGACTGAGCAAAATCGAAATAAGTATCCATCGGAATCTTTGGCGATAAACTGCCGTTGCGTTATCTCGCCATCATTACGCCTATATGACTTTTGTTCAAGAGGTAGAAAGATCTGATGTAGAGCCAGTTTTTGAACGCGTTCATAGAGCGTGTCGAGATCAATAACTTGCCATTGGAAGTTAATGCCTCTGCCAAAAGGTTGATTCATTTCAGCAGTTAACCAAGTGCTGACACCCTCTGTTATCTCTTCAACCATGATATCAACGCCATCTAGGGATAGGTAGGCGAAGTTATCTTCCGGTCTTTGATATTGAATCGAGAAACCAAAGATAGTGGTATAGAACGCAAGCGTTGTGTTGATACAGCTACAATAGAGTTCAGGCACAAGTTTACATTCTACTGATTGGGTAACCTGTTTTACCATGTGGTGGTGCTCCTTTGTGAGTGTTCCGATGCACTTCTCGGGTCATTTGTCTATATGTCTTTGATGAGTTGTACAGCAGTGTTAACTCGGTTTAGATATCTGAATCCGTATAAAATAGTTGAGATTACAATAGCTGTACCAAGGCCAATAAATAACCCAACGACTTGCATGTCTCTATAGACAGACAAGTAGATTGCCAGAGGCAGGCCTATCAACCAATAGGATGCCATGCCAAGAAAGGTCACCATCCAACCATCGTCGATAGCTCTTAGCGAGCTCTTTAGGACAACCAAGGGGTCAGAGTGCTTGATATCTAATTATATACATCTCTGTTTAGAGTAGAGCCTGTATCCTATGATTCGCTTGATTTTAATTAAAGAAAAAGACATTCTTTCCAAATGGTCAATCCGATAATAAAAATTGTTGAAGGCTTATCCCCTCTTAAAACAGGATTAAACTATTTTGGCTCTAGTGAGTTGGGATCGATTACGTCAACCCTGAGTCGGGCAGCGGATTCATATCCACATGATGAAGAGGGACTTCTACAGATTTTACATTTTCGAAATCAAATCGCAAAAGGACAATTTATGGGTGCTGTGATGAATACCTCCCACCCTCTTTGACAAACCTAAGTCGGTCTCAGAAGATAGAGGTTCACATTC
>CAKMZF010000145.1 GCA_929200405.1 uncultured Gammaproteobacteria bacterium
TTTTTATAACACGTCACGCTAACTGCTATTTCAAGGCGCATTACTAAGCACCGTAATTAACTCGTCCAACACAGCTTCGCTATTCACCATCATCGGTACCGATACATTCCCACGCTGTTTCCAGTAGTCACTGACATAACTCATTTCTTGCTTGGCAAATATTGTCTGCCCAACCCCAATCCCATCAACCAAGACATCTACTTGTCCATTATCTACCATAAACCATTCGGGATGTGTCACATATACCACTGCACAGGGATCATGCACAGCAAAGCCTGGAAAATCTCTGCTCGTTTGATAAAACTTCTGATAGAAGTCACCAATAGCGTGTAAGAACCCCCCGTTTGTCGGAGAATGCTTGGCTATTAAGCTGGTATGGGTATCATTCATGGTGACTTTGTGGGTAACATCTAAACCCACCATTGCGATATGCCAAGAAGCGGCAAAAACTTTTTGAGCGGCATGCGGATCATTCCATATATTCGCCTCAGCTACTGGTGAGACATTGCCCGGCTCTTGTACAGCACCACCCATCAGCACCACAGATTTGGCTTTTGATGCAATCGTGGGATCCAGTTCCAACGCTAAAGCAATATTGGTCAAAGGGCCAATCGGAACCAAAGTCACCTCATTGGGATATTTGTTTACTTGCTCAACAATAAACTCAGCGGCAGATAACGCCTCTGGTGCAAATGTTGCCGGTGGCTGAAAACCAGTGTTACCTAGACCATCATCACCATGTACAAACTCAGCATAGCCCAACAGCCCTTTCTGTAAAGGCCGTTCTGCACCTTTGGCAACTGGAACTGGTGTTTGCAACAGAGTATTTAAATAACCGGCATTTCGAGTCGTTTGCTCCACTGACACATTGCCAAAGACCGTGGTTAACCCCAACAACTCAATTTGCGGTGAGTAACTCGCATAGAGAATTGCAAAAGCATCATCAATACCGGGGTCCGTATCGATTATTATTTTTTCTGACATTTCTATTCCTAATGATTAATCAAAATATTCTAAAATGATTTTATTGAGCAGTGATAACTTTGAACGTAACAGTCACAAACTGACTTAGGATAAAGTCAAATCTTTCCGCCAAGGAATGCTCGAAGACGCACCTAATGTAGTTACGGTGATAGCGGAAGCTGAAACACCCCATTCCAAAGATTTTTCCACTCCCAGAGATTGCGTTAAACCGGCCATAAAGTAGCCAATAAAAGTATCTCCTGCGGCTGTGGTATCAACAACTTTGTCTACCTTTTTCGCTGGAACATGCAAAGAGATATCCGCATCGATATAACGCACACCATCTGCCCCTAAGGTGACAACAAGTTTAATATGCGGCAGATTTTCTTGTAACTTGATAATGGCTGACTCAATGCTCTCATCAGCGGCCAACTGCATTAACTCTACTTCGTTAACCACCAAGAAATCAACATGATCTAACGGCAATTTAGCGGCATTAACATCACATGGCGCGGGGTTAAATACTACTGTTTTACCAGCGTTTTTACTTGTCGTGAGTATTTCATCAACTTTATTTGTCTCATTTTGCGTAAGCACAAAACCGCAGTCCTCGTTCGCCAGCAAGGCCTCTTGTATTTGCTGACTCGTCAATTGATGATTGGCTCCGGGATAAAGAATAATTCTATTATCTCCTTGGTCGGAAACTTCAATAATCGCATGACCTGTTGGCTCAGATAGCTCCGATATTCCACGCAAATCAACACCAGATTGCAGCATCTGATTCTTGGTCCATTCATCATCAGACTCTATGCAACCGACATGCACCACCGGCACACCAGCCCGATGCAGGGCAATGGATTGATTCATGCCCTTTCCGCCTAAACCCTGTAATCTCGCTGAGCTAGTCAACGTCTCACCTGCAAGCACCAAGTGACTGGTTCGATAGGTGTAATCAATATTGATAGAACCAAAATTTATAACTGCCATATCCGCTCTACATCCACTCATCTAAGTCTAAAAAAATTAGCGCTCTTTCACATAAGGCTTACCGATAGCTTTGGGCGCGATAGACTTGCCAATAAAACCAGCCAACAATATCACCGTAATAATATAAGGCAGCGCGGTAAACACCTGAGTCGGCACGCCTTGCACCACTGCCATGCGACCTTCCAAAGCAGTCAGCACACCAAATAACAAACAAGCGGCCAGCGTCCCCCAAGGTCGCCATTTTCCGGTAATCACCGCTGCCAGAGCGATATACCCAGCACCTGCCGTCATTTCACGACCAAACTGGGCATTTTGCGCCATTGAAAAATACGCCCCACCAACACCACAGAGTATGCCGGTTAGTATCAGTGCTTTATAACGCATGCCAGCGACCGAAATACCGGCAGAGTCAACCGCAGAAGGCTCTTCTCCTACCGCTCTGAGCCGAAGACCAAAAGTCGTTTTAAACAGCATCCACCAAACCAAAAATACGACCACAAAAGACAGATACACTAATAAAGTCTGACCTGATAGCACATCAGCATAAAAATCTCCAAAAATCGGCACATTGTTTTTCAATGTTTCTGCAAAAGGCAGGGTAATGTCGGTAAAACGCTGACCATCACCCAACGTCGGCGTTTGACCACCACGCTTAAACCACGCATGACCTAAAGTGATTGTCATACCAGAAGCAAAAAAGTTAATCGCCAACCCCGAGATCACATGATCGCCTTTATACTTAATAGTCGCCAAACCATGCACCAGACTCAGCAACATGCCGATCAACATTGCAGCTAACACGCCCAGCAAAATAGAGCCAGTAACCGAGGCCGCAGCTGCACCAGCAAAAGCCCCTGCTAGCATCTTCCCTTCTAAACCGATATCAACCGTACCAGAGCGCTCAGCAATTAGCCCAGCCATCGCCGCAAAAATTAAAGGTGTGGCATAGCGAAGTCCTGAATCTAAGGTTGTCCAACTGGCCAAAGCAGCCCATATCTGTTCCAACATATTACGCCTCCGCCATTAGCTTATTATTTTGCAGCATCACCCGATAGCTATACCAACGCTCTAACGGTCCTCTTAATAACTGATCAAGCGCTGCAGTAAAGAAGATCACCAGCCCTTGTATAACCAATATCAACTCACGACTTAAATTTTGCATCTCAAATTGCAACTCTGTGCCGCCCTGTAATAGCGCACCAAACAAAAAGGCTGCAAAGATAATCCCAAGGGGATGATTGCGCCCCATCAGTGCCACTGCGATACCGATAAATCCTATACCGCCAGTGAAACTAAGGATTAATCTATTCTGTGCAGAATAGACTTCATTCACCGCCATCAACCCTGCTAAAGCACCAGAGATCATCATGGTAATAACAACAATCCGTTTCACAGGAATACCCGCGTAAGTTGCGGCTTTTTGATTAAAGCCGACCACTCGAATGGCGTAACCTAAGCGAGTCCGCCACAGCAAGTACCACACAGCAAATGCCGAAAACAACGCCAAGAAAATCGTTGGATTGAACAATGAATTTTCAAAACCATCAAAAAGCTGATAAAACTTAGGCATTACCGCATCTTCTGCAAAATAGCGGGTTTCATTGCTAGCTTGACCGGAGCCAATCTTATAAACAATCAGATAATTCATTAACGCCGCCGCTATATAGTTAAACATGATAGTCGTTACCACCACATGCGCCCCACGTTGTGCCTGCAAAAAACCCGGTAAAAATGCCCAGAGCGCACCAAATAATGCCGATGATAAAATCACCAAAATAAATAAAATTGGCAAAGGAAGCACAGAGTCGAAACTCAAACACACCAGCGCAACCCCCAAACCGCCGAGATACGCCTGACCCTCACCACCGATATTAAACAATCCGGCATGAAAAGCGATAGCCACCGCAAGACCGGTAAAAATCAAATTAGTCGTGTAATACAACGTATAAGAAAGTCCTTCATTAGTGCCTACCGCCCCTGTAATGAGAACCTTTAATGCCTTGATAGGATCTTCCCCAACCATCAACACCACCAATGAACTCACAAACAAAGCCAAAACCAACTGAGTCAATGGCACCAACACCACGGACATCCACCATGGCAACTCGGTATTTTTCAACTTAGCACTCATACTGCACCCTCCCGCCTCTGTACCCCAGCCATCATTAAACCGATGTCACCCGACTCCACCGAAGCCGCGTCCACAACTCCAACAACACTGCCTTGGTTCATCACCATAATCCGATCAGACAAAGTCATAATCTCATCCAACTCCACAGACACCAACAAAATCGCAGCACCCTTATCCCTAGCCTCAATTAGCGCTTTATAAATATTCTCTATAGCACCAATATCCACCCCACGAGTAGGCTGCCCTACCAAGAAAATCTCCGGTAACTCATACTGCTCACGCGCCAAAATCAGCTTCTGTTGATTTCCGCCTGACATATTGGCCGTTTTCAACTTAGGATTTGGTGGCCGAACATCAAAGTTTTCAATTAACTCCTCGGTTCTTATCTGCAATTTTTTAGGAGACATATAAGAAGGTTTAGAAAGCGAGCCTTCCCAGCTATAACCCAACACAGCTGACTCCTGCATGCTAAACTGCTTAATCAAACCCTCGCCCAATCTATCCTCAGGAACATGACTGACCCCATAAAGTCGCATTTTCTTTGGGTTTGGCAATGAAGTCGCCGCGAAACTTTGCTTGGCAGCAGTTGTGTTTAACGAAACTGTGCCTGCTGTTCCAGAACGCATACCCGCTAACACCTCCAACAACTCAGACTGCCCATTACCAGAAACACCGGCAATGCCCAAAATCTCACCACTACGCAACCCAAAAGAGATATCACTTAGCAAATCAACGCCACGCTCATCCTTCAAGCCTAAGTTCTCAACCGTTAGCACAATATCAGCAGCCAAAGCTGGTGTCTTATCGACATCCAACAACACCGGCCTACCAACCATTAGCTCCGCCAGTTCAGCGCTATTTGTCTCAGCAGTTTTTCTATGTGCCACCATCTGACCACGACGCATCACCGACACCTGATCGGTAATCGCCATAATCTCGCGTAATTTATGGGTAATTAAGATAACCGTTTTGCCCTGTCGGCGCAGATTATCTAAAATCGCAAACAGCTGATCCGCCTCCTGCGGCGTTAGCACACCAGTCGGTTCATCTAATATCAAAATCTCGGCATCACGATACAGCGCTTTTAAAATCTCCACTCGCTGTTGCAAACCCACAGGCAAATCACCCACTGGTGTATCCAAAGGAACCGCAAGACCGTACTGATCTGTTAAAGCCTCCAGTTTTTTCCGAGCGACTTTTTTCGTATCCCTAAGCCTCCAGCTGGTTTCCGCACCCAGCACGATATTCTCCAGCACTGTCAGCGTTTCCACTAACATAAAATGCTGATGTACCATGCCGATACCATGAGAAATCGCATCATCTGAATTTTTAATTTTGACCAATGACTCGTTGATCTCAATCGTGCCGCTATCTGCCTCGTAAAAGCCAAACAAAATCGACATCAACGTCGACTTACCTGCTCCATTCTCGCCGATAACCCCGTGGATACTTCCCGCTGGAATCGTTAAAGAGATATCTCTATTTGCCCAGACATCACCAAATCGCTTATTGATTTGATCTAATTTGACTGCAACCTTTGCCGACAACTCAGCCATACTTCCTCACTGCAACTTTATCTTTTTTATCGTTGTATAATCATGACATAAACTTCTATTGCGGATTATCATATCACAGCAATAAATAGCCTTTCAGCAAAATTTATGACACCGCAGCTTTAGCCAATATCCGGTATAGCGCCAAACGCCTCTAACGGCAGGACAGATCGCTCTGCTATCGGTATCAGCTTGCCGTCATCATCAACATCTCTGACCCAACTGACATAGCGCCAACTGTCTTCACAGCCAGTCAGCACTTCATTTTTTTCTGCGTCAATTGTCAAAGCCCTGCTACCCACTAGCAACATCTGCCGAGGCAACCGTTCTTGTGCCGCTGAGAGAATAACCGGCTGATCTTGATTAGCGGCTGCCAGCTCTACGTCGTTTAGCACCAGAGAATAGCTCTTAACCCAGCCCGTAC
>CAKMZF010000146.1 GCA_929200405.1 uncultured Gammaproteobacteria bacterium
ATAGTTTTGACTGGCAGAGTCATGTTTGTTTTCTAGGTCATCAATTTCAGCCCGACGCTTATATTCATTGGCTAGCTTCTGAGCTTCCTCTTGCCGCTCAGCATAGCGCTGATCTAACAGCTTTTGATCTAGCTTTTGACTGGCTTTCTCAATATCCCCCTTTCTTATCAGCTCATCGACTTGATTAAGTAAATCTGTTCTTGCCTCTGGATCTTCCTTTGCTGTTTCTAACAATAGGTTTCGATATTTAGTTTCAAACGCTTGCTTCTCCTCTTGAAGGGTGACTAACTGACTTGATAAGTTCGCTATCGCTACGGTTTGGTCTCCAGATTGTTTTAATAATTGTTGACGCTCGCTTTCTATCGCATTAATTTGCTGGCTCATTTTTTCAGTCGCCCTTGCAACTGCTGTATCTATCGCTTCTGGGTCATTGTGAATCTGCGTTTGCGTGTAGCTTTGGTTGTTATTGATGTTGTTATTGATAGAGCCGCTATTAAAGAAAGCGCTTATCGTATTATTCTGCTCGTTAGATATATTCTGAATCGAACTTGATGCCTTATTATCAAAATATCCTGATATCGCTAATACAGAGATAATCGCTGTTAAACCGATAAGCAGAAGCCAATTAAAATCAAAATTACTTTGTGATTTCTTGTCTTGCAGAAAGTCCAGTAACAGAGCAAATATAGCTATTGCCACAACCCATTTAATCATCTCCGGATCTTTATCACAGAATTGCAGTGAACCCCAGAGCATAGGGGAACAGCCTTTAATTCCCATTAACTCAGGGACACCAATGAGTGCCAACAAGGAAACTGCTACACGAAAGAACCTGCGTTCCCACAGAAAAAACGTCGCCAAACCAAATATAGCGACTCCAGCCAACACCGCCAGAATAAAAGGCAGCCAATAATAGGCAATCAAAAAAGTAATTATCGCGAGTAAAATTCGATGACAGTTAGTCTTATCGCAAATTATTTTAGCTTTTTCAAAGAAAGAAGAAATAGTTTCACCTTTTCAAAATATTATTTCCTTATTTTATGTATTATTCATTAGAATATAAGTTTTGGCAAATAGTTAAGTAGATGTTTCCCTATCTATGTTATGTTATTTTTCAAACTTAGCGTTGTTCATGTCTTCGCACTTTAAAGCAAACCTAATGACACAACTGCCCTCGCTAGCACTTTGTTAACTTGTGATTTGGGCAATGTTTGCTATTGTGCTTGCCGGTACTGTGCGGCACCGAATTATTATAGGTATTTTTTATGCAGAGACGGCAATTTCTCGCCAGTCTTGGTTTGACTTCGACAGCGACAACCAATACTTCACTCTTGCTTGCTTCAGCTTTTGGCTCTACGGCTTTGGCCAGTGCCGACTCGCCGTTAGAGTCTCAGGTTAACAGCTATATCAAAGGCTTGCGTAGGCAAGGCAAGGTGTCTGGTATTGAGCGCACGGCTTGGTCGGTTTATGACCTGACCGCTAAGCGCAGTTTGGTTTCTATCAATGAGTCTGTACCCTTGCAGGCCGCCAGCATGGTCAAGCCGCTGGTTTGTCAGGCGTTCTTTTATCTGGCACAACATGAGGGTTTTATCTACGGCCCTAAAACCCGCGCCTTGATGGAGGCGATGATTCGCCGCAGCTCTAACACTGCCACCAATAAGCTGATCAATATCGTCGGAGGTCCCAAACGTTGCAACCAAATCTTAAATAAGTATGGCCGCAATATTTTCCGCCAGACCAAGATTGTTGAGTTGATACCCGCAGGTGGTAGAACTTATAAAAACCGCGCTTCGGCAGCGGACTATAGGCGCTTTTTACAGGCAGTGTGGGCAAACCAATTACCGGGTGCTAAAGAGATGCGCCGGTTAATGAATCTCTCAAATAACGACCGCTTTAAAACAGGGGCAAACGCTGTGCCTAGCAATGTCAGTGTGTTTGACAAAACGGGGTCTACTTCTGCGCTATGTGGGGATATGGGGGTTTTGGTTGCTAAGGGCAGAGATGGCAGACGTTATCCGTATATTGTCGTGGCGATTATAGAGCGCCAACATCGCACCAAAAACTATGGCAGTTGGATTAAGCATCGTGGCAATGTGATTCGCGGGGTTTCTGGTATTGTCTATAAATACATGAAGCGCCAGTATCCCCTAACCTAGACGGCACTACAGCTGAGTCGTATGAGCCGTATATGCTATGCACGGCTTAGCTCAGTCTTTCTTATTTTAATTTTACTGGGCTTGCAGCAATAAGTACTCAGGTATGACATAGCCATTAAAATGGGTAGCTGTCACTCCACTGTAAGCCCCCATAAGATCAAACTCCACCCAATCACCTTCTTGCAGTGATGCTGGTAATGGCATGGTGCCTAGTTGATCAACAGGGTCACAGGTTGGTCCAAAAACGGCGGTATCAACCACAGCTTCTTCTATGCGCTCCGCGCCTCGCCAGCAGGTAATGGGGTAATCAAGTTTAACAATTAACTGCTCTTGAAAGCTGCCATAAACTCCATCGTTTAAAAAAATCGTGCCATTGTCACGTTTGTGAATCACTTGGGTTAACAAACTCACACAATCTGCCACCATGGCACGTCCTGGCTCGCAGAGCAATATTGCTGGCTCTGCCTGTTTTGCAAGCGTGGTCTGTGCAAAGGCCGTTTTGATTGTGGTAAAAAACTGCTCTAGCGGTTCTATTTGGTAATTATCATAACCAATGGGAAAGCCACCACCCACATTGAGCATGGCTATCTCGGCTCTTGCATCCTCAGCTATTTTAGCTGCCATGCCAATGTAGCTGGCGTAAGATGTTGGGTCTGTGCATTGTGAACCGGGATGGAATGTAATTGAGCAGCGTTGTTTTGCTGCCTTCACTGCTTTGAGTATCTCAACGGCTTCTACTGGCGTAGCACCAAATTTGCTGCCAAAATAATAGGCCGCATCGCCTTTGGGCAGTGTAAAGCGCACGGTTATCTCCAAGCTATTGTCGGCCAATGGCTCTCTTTCACTGCAATGCTTTAGTATTTGCTGTAAGCCCACCATGTCATCGACCACAAAAGAGCGCACACCATAATCATAATAGCTGTCGATAATAGATTGCTTCCACTTGATTGGGTTATTGAAGTGCAGTTTCGCTTCTGGGCAAATTGAGGAGATATGGGCAATTTCATTAAATGAAGCGACATCAAAACGCTTAACACCGGCATCATATAATGTCCGGATAACCATTGGGTTTGGGTTTGATTTTACGGCAAAGCTGACTTCTCCCGGAAAATGCTGCAGAAATAATCCCGCTCGCTTTTGTAAACGCTCTGCTGAGAATAGATAATAAGGCTCATCAGGATTCAAGCGCTGTATCACGTCTCTAGTGTCTTGAAATTTCATCACCTTATCTATCTCGAAATCTCTCCCAGACTTTCTGAGATCAAGATCGTTCTCGGTTAACATATTTTTGTTAAGCACTCGATTCACTTCAATATCCATATCTTTCTTGACATAGGGTTATTATCGCCAATTTTTCCTATGCAAAACAGCTACATTTTGAGACAAAATGAATTATATATTTATCATAATGCAGGTAGTATAATATCATTATGATTAATTTAACCGAAAATGATATCTTGCTTATTGATTTGCTTAGAAACAATGCTCGCATGCGCATTACTGATATTGCCAAAACTTTGGGGATATCTCGCACTACAGCACAGCAACGTTTAAGCCGACTCGAAGACAATGGCGTGATTGAAGGCTATCAGATCAAGCTAGCGCCAACAGTGCTAGAAAAGCAAGTCTCGGCGCATGTCAGCATCGGTATCTTGCCCAATTACAATGAGACGGTTCATTCCCAGTTATCCAATATTACTGAGATTGTGACTTTATTCTCTGTCAGTGGTAGAGTGGATTTGCTGGCTGTTATTCAGGTAAGCTCTACCAGTCGCTTAGATGAGGTGCTGGATCAGATAAGTAAGGTTAAGGGTGTAAAATCAACTGAGTCCGCTATCATTTTAAAAACAAAATTTGATAGGCGTTAGTATTTTTTTGATACTATCAACTAAACGCCAAACTACTGATGTCCTGCACTAAGTCTAACCATCCCAGATAATATTAGGAATAAAACTTCTCTATGACCGGATCATCTACCACCAGACTCGCCGTTGTCTACAGCCGTGCACAGCAAGGCATGGATGCCCCATTGGTCACTGTAGAGGTGCATGTCGCTAATGGATTGCCTGCAATGACTTTAGTGGGACTACCGGAAACTGCCGTAAAAGAAAGCAAAGATAGAGTGCGATCGGCTATTCAAAACAGTCAGTTTGAGTTTCCTGCTAAGCGGATCACCATCAATTTAGCACCGGCAGATTTACCCAAAGAAGGCGGCCGTTTTGACTTACCGATTGCTATTGGAATCTTGGCGGCTAGTGGGCAAATCAATTTGCCAAGCGGTGATAGCAACCCTTTACATCACGTTGAGATTAGCGGGGAGTTGGCACTGGGTGGCGAGCTAAGACCCTATGCAGGCGTATTGCCCGCAGCATTAGCCGCGCGCAATAGCAAACGTGCTACTATATTGCCATTAGCCTGTGCGCCAGAAGCAAGTCTGGTGGAGCGAAGCAAAGTTTATGCAGTCACGCACTTGCTAGAGGTCTGCAAGCTGCTAAGTGATGACTCTAGTCGCACACCCTACCAAAGCACAGCAGAACCCGCGACGCCAGAGAACCAACCTTGCTTATCAGAGGTTATCGGTCAGCAACAAGCCAAACGTGCTTTAACCATAGCCGCAACTGGCGGTCATAATCTCTTATTACTAGGCCCACCCGGTACCGGAAAAACCATGCTCGCTTCACGTCTAATCGGCATATTACCAGAGATGACCGAAGCCGAAGCAATCGCTACCGCCTCTATTCAGTCTATCAGCCAGCAGGGCTTTAGCATTGAGCATTGGAAGCAAAGACCCTATCGGCACCCTCACCACAGTTCGAGTACCGCCGCTTTGGTCGGTGGTGGTAGCATTCCGAAACCTGGTGAAATATCACTGGCCAATCACGGCGTTTTATTTTTAGATGAGATGCCGGAGTTTCATAAAAATGTGCTCGAAGCACTGCGAGAGCCGCTTGAAACTGGTGAGGTCACTATCTCAAGGGTCTCTAACCAAGTCTCTTTTCCGGCAAATTTCCAGTTAATAGCAACGATGAATCCTTGCCCCTGCGGCTATCTTGGCGACCCATCTAAGCCTTGCCACTGCACGCCAGACCAAATTAAACGCTATCGCAGTAAAATCTCTGGGCCGCTACTTGACCGAATTGACTTGCATTTAGATATGCCACGCATTCCCACCACCGAGCTGCAAAACCAAAAGGCCAGTGATGAGACCTCTGTAATAATAGCTGAAAAAGTTAAACTGGCAAGAGATACCCAACTGCACCGTCAGGGCATGACCAATGCCGATTTGGATACTAAAGCGATTAAAGAGTTCTGTGAAATTGACAGCCAAAGTAGCGAGTTTTTAACCAAAGTGATTGAAAAACTGCATTTGTCGCCCCGTGCTTACCACCGAATATTACGTGTTGCCCGCAGCATTGCAGACTTAGAGCAAAGCGAGAATATCCAAAAGCAGCATTTACAGGAAGCTATTTCCATGCGAGTACTAGATAGACCGCAATAAACTTAAATCATACCAATCCGTTAAATCTGACGATTGGTTATAATTGTCTATATCATGAAGTCTTGCTTGCTGCGTGACTTCACACAGTTTCTACCTGCTTCTTTAGCATCGTATAAGGCCAAATCTACTCGTTTAAATACGGATTTCAGACTATCTGTTTCTTCAATTTCTGTCAGCCCAAAGCTACAGGTGACAAAGGCAGATTTTACTTCAGGACTGTTCTCAATCTCTTGCCGTATTTTGTCGACCAGTATTTGCGCTGCTCTGAGTTTAGTGTCTGGTAGTAATAAAATAAACTCATCGCCACCCCATCTCGC
>CAKMZF010000147.1 GCA_929200405.1 uncultured Gammaproteobacteria bacterium
TTAGTGTGAATTTTCCGGAATTCCAGAATAGCAATCAGTTTAAAAGGTCAGGTTTTTCCAATCAAATTAATCTAATTTTAGAACCTGTCAGTATGGGATTAGGATTTACTGTATTACCCAGTCACGCGGTAGAAGCTTTTAAAGATGGTGAAAAAGTGAAAGTACATCGGTTGGCTAATAAAGTTAGCGAAACTCTATATATGGTTGTTCATACTAATAAATTCACACCGAATAGAGTGAACACAGTGATATCTGAAGCAGAAAAGTGCCTTAATAGTATTTGAATTTAATAAGCGGCCACATCGGACAAGTTCCGTTGTCACATTTTTTGCAAAAACACGCACAAAAGCCACCAACAAAAATTTGCTCGGTGAGCCGAGCGTTAACCCGTTTAAGAGGTCCAGTTTGAATATTGAAGTAAGTAATGAAAAAGCCGATGATGAGGCGAGAATACATCAGGTTACAGAACAAGCATTTGTAAGCGCGCCTCATAGTGATCATAACGAGCAGTTCATTGTAGATGCTCTACGTCGTGCGGGAGCGCTGACAGTCTCTCAAGTGGCCAAAGTTGATGGCGAAATCATTGCTCATGTTGCGATTTCACCGGTTACTCTTTCTGGTGGGGCAATCGGCTGGTTTGGGCTTGGGCCAATATCTGTTCTTCCTGATTTTCAAGGTCTTGGTATTGGATCTAAGCTAGTGCAGAGTTCTATTGCCGCGCTTAAGGAAGTGGGGGCATCTGGTTGTGTGGTGCTCGGCGACTCTGCTTATTATGGGCGCTTCGGGTTTAAGGTTGTAGATGGACTGGTCTTCCCCGGTGTGCCTGCTGAGTATTTTCAGGCACTATCGTTTTCCGGTGAGTTTCCAAATGAGGAAGTTTCATATCATGAGGCGTTCTCAGCTCAAGGCTAACAAGACCAAGGACAGCGATGCGATCTAATGAGATCTACCGGTGAAGCAAAGGAAAAATATGAGCAAGACTCATGACAAGCATATCAAAAATAGCCTACAAAAAGCGTGAGTTGAACTCGCCAACACTTGTCTTATTATGTAGGCGTTAGATTTTTAATACAGTACCATGGAGTCGGGTATATATGAAAGTTGGAGTTCTCTATTGTTGCCACAGAAGTTGTATCTGGCTTTTTAGGCTATGTATTTGGAGAGCTTAACAGGCACAGAGTAGTCGTGATTACAGATGTAGGAATACGGCATCTTAAATAGCTAAAAGGATTCCATGGAAAAGCAGTCTCAAACTTACTTGAATAAGTATCTCAGCTCACTTCCGGAAATTGAGCGTAAAAAGTATCAATCATTCAGTTCAGACTATTTCTGTGCTGATGAGCAGAATGCCAATTTATGCGCAGAATTAATCCGAGTGGGTCAAAAGACAGCAACTTGTAGTTTAAATGCTTGGTATGAATCTGGTGAAGAACCAATGCCAACAGTTGGGCATTTACAAGTGGTCGTTGATTGGGACGGCATACCAGTTTGCATCATTGAAGTTGATTCAGTTGACACGTGTAAATATAACGAAGTTACGGCAGATTTTGCTTATGCGGAAGGCGAGGGCGATCGTTCATTAAAATGGTGGCGTGAAGCTCATTGGCGTTTCTTTGCTGCTGAGTGTTCGGAATTAAATATCGAGCCTAATGAGAATATGATTCTTGTATTGGAACGATTTCATGTCGTTTATCAATAGGCAATATAGCAAATGCATCTACACGGCTTGCTATTAAAAGCTTACTTGAGCCGTTAGGTTATTCTGGCTCAATAAAATCAATAATTGAGGCACCCAATAACCTCAAATTAAATATTGCAGATTAGTATTTTTGTACAAACAGTTGGAAAATTTAGGGCTTGGTTTTAAGCGTATTCAGGCTGAAGATGGTAGAATATTAGATAATATTACTTTGGCAAGATACTAAACTGAATCTAAAAAACTTATGGCAACATTGTAGCCACATAATACAGGTGAAACTGGCTGTACTACTAGTTTCATAAAACTTAACAAAGTGACTATAGAGCAAGAATATTCTGGTGCTGGTTCTTAAGATTGGTGATAATTTGCTACCGTGATGACTAAATCATTTAAAGATAAACCTATAAATAATGGAACTAAGTCCATTATCAAAACCATACAGCCAAATTTAGGTTTGTATTACTAAATATCCCCAATGAAGCTTAAACAACAAATTATTGATAATAAATATCAAGACCTACTTGACAACATTACAACATATTTTGCTAATGGTAAGGTAATTTATCATGATAGAAATATCGTTAAAGAGGTGAGTTATTTGGGGCAAACTTATGTGATTAAGCGCTTTAAGGTACCCAATAAAATTCACCGTTATACTTATACTTATTTTCGTAAATCTAAAGCAAAACGCTCGTATTTACATAGTTTACAGCTAGGAAGCTTTTCACCTCGACCGATTGCTTATCTTGAGTATTACAATAATGGATTGTTAGACCAAAGCTATTTCATTAGTGAAAAATTTGATTTTGATTTTGATATGACAATTGCTTTAGCAGGCAGGCAATATGATGATAGAGTCAATCTCCTAAAACAATTTACACAATTTATCTACAGTTTACATGAAAATAGAATCATGCATTTGGATTTGTGGAATGGCAATGTTTTGGTTAAGCAAGATAATGACAAATATGAATTCAGGGTTGTTGATAACAATCGAATGAAATTTATCGACCCAAGTATCAGTTTGCGAGCTAAGAACTTTCAACGATTAGGATTTAGTGAGTCAGATTTTAATTTGGTTTTTAGTGAATATGCTAGGTTGATTGACACTGATGTCGATGAGTTTGTTAAATATTATTTAGCGCACAATAAGAAGCATGAATTTAAAAATCATACTAAGAAAAAATTAAAAAAGTTAAAAAAATTATTTAAATGAAGAAGAAGCACCTCTGGAGCTATCATTCAGATCAGCCACTTACGCTGTCTAGCAATGAAAAAAAACGTTTACGTAAAAACAATGGTTTGGTAGATTTTAAACTACTTATTGCCAGTGCTTTATTATATCCATCGTTATTCATTAGATTTTTGTTAGGAAAAACAATAAATAACAAAAAACAAGTTATTAATCCCACTGAGTTTTATGCTTTGGCGGTCAATTTAGATAAAGGTAATATTCAACACCAATTGGTAGAAGAACTTGGCGTTAAATCACTGTTGATACGTGTATATCTAAGTGATATGAATAATATTGATGATTATGTTGGGTTTGCCAAAGGCTTTGGTGATGATAAAAGCATTATAATTCAAATCATTCAAGATACTCCGCACATTAATGATCATCAATTGCTCATTGAAGATGTTGCAACAATTTTTACTAAGTTTGCCAAAATTAGTAATGAGTTTATTATTGGCAATGCACCCAATCGTATTAAATGGGGGTTTGTTTCAATAGATGCTTATTTAGCATTTTATCAAAGTATTCAAACATTAAGAGATAATCAATTTTCACACATTAAACTTATTGGTTCATCAATTATTGATTTTGAATATCATTTCACTATTCGCACTTTGTTTAATGGTTATAATATTCATTATGATATTGTTGGTTCGCAGTTATACGTTGATAGACGAGGCAGTCCAAAAAGCAAGCAATATGGTATTTTTGATTTAAAAAATAAAATTCATTTTCTTTGGGCGATTGTTACCGGAAGTAAAAAAGCAAGCGATAGAATCTATATCACAGAAACTAATTATCCACTTAGAGACCGTGGCTTATACAAACCCACCAGTGAAGTCGATTGTGTTGATGAGTTTACTCAGGCAGAGTACTTAACAGACTATTATCAAATTGCAAAAAACACTGGACGAGTTGAGCGTGTTTATTGGCACCAACTTATCGCCCCTGGCTATGGCTTAGTCGATAATCGAGATGGTGTTATTCGTAAAATGCCTTCTTTTTACGCCTTTAAATCACTTTGCCAAGGTGAAAATAATAAATAGTAGCCGCAGTTTGTAAGAATTTACGAAATTATAAAAACACTCAACAAATTTCACGTGTTTAGTTTTCTATAGACGATAAAGTGCATTCATCAAAAAACAGAGCAAGATTATGGTGTTCGAGTTGGCTTGCAGCGCTTCGTAGACAAAAGCATTATCTACGGTGCGAATCTAGAGTATAAAAAATATGATGATTTGTTGATAGTGGAAAGAAGTGGTGAATATTATTCGGCTAAGTCATCGATTACGCACGTTGCGACTAAGAGTACTTTGCTTAGGCATCAGTTAGAGCATAGACAAAATCAGATAGCGGCCTAACAGTTAGTCAGCGTATATCGTCTCAACTCTTTCTTTGAGTTGTTGATTGAATTCGTTATAGGCTTTTTTCATACTACTAGCCATGATTCCGCCGACTAGGAAGCTAGCGCCGCCTTTCAGTACGTCTGTTTGCGTGAAAAGGGTATTTCCATTGTCTAAAGTTTTTAACTGATATTTGTGGTTGTCTTTCATACCGAGCATAAAGGGGTCTGACCATCCAAATGATTCCCCGTCTTTAAAGTAGGTGAGGGTGTGTTGGAATTCCATAATTTTATTTCCCATAGGTGACTTAAAATAGGCGGTTGCTTGACCACCATCTCTGAAGTCTCCTTTTAGGCCTTGAAATGAGTTGCTCCATTCCGGAATTTTGTCAAAGTCTGTTAGCACGCTCCAGACTTGATCTTGCGTTGCAGCAATTTCTATTTCCGTGAATACTTTTTTTGCTGCCATATTTCCCTCTTATTGCAATATTCTTTTATTGCATGATGTTGTCATAAAACTATAATTACATCAATGTTTTAACAGGACTATTGTTATTAAAAATAATAATGGTTCTCCTTTATGAAGGTAACATATTTCTATAATTCTTTTATATGAAATTGCCACTTTTGTAGTCTTGAAAGGCTTGTTCAACTTGCTCACGAGTATTCATCACAAATGGTCCGCCTCTGGCGACTGGCTCGCCTAGTGGTTTGCCGCCTACTAATATAAATCGGCTGTTTCCAGTGTTCTCTTTATTCGCAATATTAATAGTATCTCCGCTGCTTAAAACAGCTAATTGTCCAGCGGTTAATGGCGTTGTAGAGCCTGCTACGGCAATGCTGCCTGATATGACGTAGATAAATACGTTATGGTCAGAGTCTATGCTCTCGGCAATTTTATCGTCATTAACAAGTGTAACATCCCAATAGGTGGGGTTTATATGTGGGTTGTTGATAACGCCTGCTGTGCCTTGCGAGGTTTTACCAGCGATTACTTTTAACCTTCCTCCATTGCTTAACACGTCCGTAGAGATGTCTTGATCAGCTGTTTCTTGGTATCTTGGCGTGGTCATTTTATGTGATGCTGGTAAGTTTACCCATAGCTGAAAACCAGCGAGTAAGCCTTGACTTTGCTCGGGCATTTCGGAATGGATAATTCCTTTGCCAGCCGTCATCCATTGTATGCCTCCAGCCTCTATAACACCTTCATTACCTGCGCTGTCTTTGTGGCGCATTTTGCCTGCCAACATATAGGTGACAGTTTCAAAACCTCGGTGTGGGTGTGGGGGAAAGCCGCCGATGTAGTCTAGGGGTTCGTCTGTGCCGAAGAAATCTAGTAACAAGAACGGATCGAGCATATTTAGTTCAGGGGTGCCCATGATGCGAGTGAGCTTTACGCCATCGCCGTCCATGGTTTGTGCACCGTTGACTATCTTTTCTATCAGTCTTACCGAAGTCATTTTGTACGTCCTTGTTACTTTGTTTTTAGTTGCTTTGTTTTTACTAATTACTGTAGCATTCTATCGTTGTCGGGGTGATTTTA
>CAKMZF010000148.1:0-2762 GCA_929200405.1 uncultured Gammaproteobacteria bacterium
GATTCAAAACAAACAGGCTTACTTCACCGCTTTACTCCACGGTTTGTGTCACAAGTTGGGTAAAGAGTGGGTTAATCCCTGTGATAAGAACTGCCCATACCGCCCTGAGAATCAATTATTCGCGAACGCATAAGGCTCCAGATGATCTTCGATCCTCTCTGTAAATCGGCGGATATTCTTCGAGCCTCTGCGTAAATTGTGAAAAACTTTTCGACCCCCTGTGTAAATTCTTCGAGCTTCTGTGTAAATGGCCGTTTCAGAGATGGCTTGTTGATCAGACAACAAAGGCAATGTTAAAAAAGCTAATTCTTTCTGAGTCTACTGGTTTAGAGTTAATGTTTTTAATTCATTATGCGATGTCATTATTTTAGTCAGAGAGCTGCTGTTTTTCTTACCATCTGTTGCTTGGATTTGCAGGTGATGATTTCAAATGCTTTTCACCTAAAAGAAAAAAGGATTTTCAGCTGCTCTGATGCGTTTTGTTGTTTTCTGGGGGTGAGATACCTTAATCTGGTTTCTGAGTGCGCTGTGCCGAGATTTTAAAGGTTCCCCGCTGTTTTTCGAGCGTTATGCCAGTGTGTTTTTTGCTTTTTTGTTTGTTTTGCTTCTCAAGGTATCGTTTTCGTATTTGCAGTGCTCTACCGAGAGTTGGCAAACGTCCTTTTTGAGTGCATCGGATTTACAGAGCAGATCGAAGAGTTAAGCGTTATCTTCGAGCTTCTGTGTTAATGCTTTTTTAATACTCCCATCACCATGTCATTGAAGTCTTTATGCGATGCGTAGAGACTGGATTTGTCATGCACGGGGATCTCGGTAATGGCTTCCATGATGGCCGCGCTTGCTTGGCGACCTTCTGTATCATTATCTAGGAACAAATACAGCTCACTGGGTTGATACTTGGTAACGATATCCAAGACTTTGTTTTTAAGACTGACACTGTTTAGGATAACCGCCGAGCTTTGATAGTCCTCTATGCCGTAATGACTGAGATATGACCAAAAATCTAGTGCTGACTCAAACACTGCCATTTTCTGCTGTGATTGCAGGTTGATCGTGGTGATGTCTTTGATGCCCAAACAGCCTTTAAAGCTTCTCTCCCCTGCTTTGCTGTTGTACTCACAACCTCCACTGTCATTTTGCCAAGCCAGCGCAAAATAGTTGGACTCCTCCACTCCAAAGAGCTGGTAGTTGATCTCTTGCAGGCCATAACGGCTGGCAATGCTAGGATTAATACCCCGATAAGCAAGGTATTGCCGCAGCACGGGATGTTGCAGTGGCTGGATAGTATCAATGATAAAGCTGGTATCTGCTTCCAGCTTGGCGTATTGATCATTGGGGTTAATGGGCTTGGTTTTTAAGCCCTGTGTTGAGGTTCGAGAGGCTGACCAATAGCGACCTCGTTGAACAGTTGGGTACTCTGGATGATAGTCACCACTGTATAAACCCGATTGGCTTAACCAATGACAGGCTTGTGAGCGGGTGAAGTTTTGATGTTCCGCAACCAAGTCGATGACATCGCCCCCCTTGCTGGTTCCTTTGTCGTGCCATTTGTTCTTAATGACGTTGACGTGAAAGGATGGCGTGCTGTCACTGCGTATTGGACTATGATAGTGATACTCTTGGTTGGAGCGCGAGCAATACACTGGAAAATGCCCCTGCTTGGAGAGGTAATGCACAATGGAGATATTATGTGCTTGTTCCCATGTTAGGCTCATCATAATGACTTAGTGAATATCCTCTCTGTGACGATTTGTCTCTATCTGATATTGCGTTGCCTGTAAGGCGCTTACACACTATAGACCACTTTTTTCTTTTAGGTGAAAGTCGCCAGCATTGGCCACGGCAATAATAGCGAGACGATTTACAAACTCAAATCGCTGAGCATGGCAATATTGCTATGCTGCTTGGCTTTTTGGTAATGCCGTCTGTCGGCAGTAATAAATAAGGCGTCCTCACGAATGGCGATTGCTTGATACAAGCTATCGTTAAAAGTAGGAAAGCCGCTTTTGATGTGACCTTGCTGGGTGATAGTTAGTGTCTCTTTGATTAAATCACTATCTATCTCCACAAAACGAATGTTGGAGTCTATCATTGCTCGAAAGAAGTCACAGACCTCACCGATCTCTTGCTTATTAAACTCGCAGGTGGTGATGGTCTCATTGACCACTACCGATGGCTCAATGATGGTTACCCCTTCTCGAACCAGCTTATGGATAAGTGCCATCGCCTGCTGTGAGTCTGCTTCTTTCTTAAACAGTTTGACGTAGATGTTGGCATCTAAGACGACTTTATTCATGTGGCTCTTGGCGATTATCAGATAAATTGGCAGATCTGTAAGCTCGCGCTTCTTCTACCAGTGTGACCGCATCTTTGTCAGTCTCCCACTCCCTAGGTTTTAACAGTGCCAGCACGTCTAGTGTTTTTTGCTTGGCCTGCTGTCTCTCAAAGTGCAGCAATGCTTGGGCGACACGCTCTGACTTCTCCATCTTTGGCAAGGAGTCAATTATCTCCCCTGCCTCTGGTGGCAGTGAGAATGTATATTGTTTGTTCGACATAATCTTAACTTACATAACTATTTACATAAATGAGTGTATGACTGCCAACCGATAAGTCAAGTTTATCTCTCGCAATCGTTTACTCACATCCAGAGATCCTCACGATAGTTTCGTGTAGCACGAAATTATCGGATAGCAGGAAAGCACTGTGCTTATCGACTCGATTGCGTTATGCAAAATACACGAATTGCATGAGTAGCTTGAGTA
>CAKMZF010000148.1:2862-5685 GCA_929200405.1 uncultured Gammaproteobacteria bacterium
GTTTGCGTGGCAAGCAGATGCTTCACGTAAGTACCGAGTTGCACCAGTCATGCTTTGTCTTTGATATGGGCATACTCCGTAGGGGTAAAGCGCAGACTAATGGTCATGGATTGTTTCTCTTGCTTGGTCTTGGCGGGGCGACCAGATCTTACTGGCACCTGTGTAGCCACAGGTACGTTTGGTAAGGCGGTTTTCTGACTGAGCTTATATGCGCTTAGGTCATTCTTTCATGGCATGGCTTTGGTCGATTAGATGATAAATGGCGTTAAATTGTGTAGCGACTTCTTGGTAATGATGGGCTAAGAGCGGTGTTGTTTGCATGAGCTGTTGTATCGATTGCTCTTGCTCAAAGATAGCATCAAAGGCAGTTGAGTATTTAAGCGGTAGCACGGGGATATCAGCACTGATTTGGCTGTGCACGGCTTGCTGGATATTGAGAAAGTCATCACATTGATCCCAGCTAGGTTTTCCTCATCGCCGCAACTTGGTGGCAATGACAACGACATTGGCATTAAAGTGCAGTACTTCGGCAATGGTGTTAAGCCCTGCATTGATGGCTTTAACTTCATTGTAGATAGGCACCAGCACAATGTCAGATTGTTTAATGGCTGAGGTGATACTTAATGCGGTTTTAGAGATAGAGCCTGCTAAGTCAAAGACCACATCAACTTCATTACCAAAGTCTGGAAAGGCATCATTCATATCCAGTGCAATCAGCTGCTCTTCTGGGATAAAGCCATCAAAGATATGGTAGGTCTCATTGGTCGCGATAGCATAGCCTCGCTCAAGGGCTATGTTGGTCGCTATCGGTGTTTTACCTGCTGATCACTTGGTATTGTAGACAGTTATTTTCATAGGCGCGAAATAACGAAATAATTTGCAATAACCAGTATGCGAAGAATATTTGAAATTGCAAAAGTTTTTACCACTCTCGTAACACTGAGTAGTTTCATGTAGCACGAAATTATCGTGACTCCCTGTTATTGATAGTGCTTTTAATACCGTTTTAATGGCAATTTAATCGGAACTTTATATCGATTTAAGGTTGTTCTAATAGGGATTTAATGAGGACTTGATACGAATTTAATATTTTTTTAAGCGTGTTAATACCGATTTAAGATTATAGGGGATATTGTCGAGCTAGCTCTAGGGCTTCGGCGTACTCAATACCAAGGTATCTCTGGGTGGTGCTTATACTGACATGACCTAGCATTAACTGACAGGCTCGAAGATTACGGGTTTTAGCATAGACATAGGCAGGCCTTGAACGGCGCAGGGAATGCGTACCATAGATATCAGGATGCAAGCCTGCATAGCTCACCCATTGCTTGACCCACTGTAGGTAGGTTCGAGGGGCTATGTGTTTGGTGCCATGTGCTGCTTTGTGACCGCCTTTATAGGCTCTAACAAAGAGATAGTCATCGTAGTGTTTATCGTCTCGCTCTATCAGCTTTCTCAGGTACTCACGGGTGTGAGGCAGCAGGTCAAAGACAACTTTGGCACTGGAGCTATGCTTGGTTTTTGAGGGGATAATCTCTAGTGTCTGACGAATCTCTCATGCTTGTGTCACATCTGAGACTCTTAATCGCACCAAATCGATGCCACGTAGGCAGCTATCTATTGCCAGAGAGAACAAAGCACAGTCTCGATAATCTCATCTCTCCAACAGCACAGTTCGGATGGCTTCGATATGGTGCTTTTGCAAAGCTGGTTTTGAGCCGACTGTTTGTCATTTATTGAAGGCAGTTTTGCGTGACATATCTAGGCAGTTATAAGATCCAATATTGCGATGATAATACGCATTTTTGGAGGTTATCCAAATCAGAATATCAAAAAGTCGGATGAATACTCACTCACCAGATAATTATTGAGTTCTGCTTTTTATAGAAAGCAGAAGTTATTGATGAGTCTGGAAAATGAGTGAACAATAAGAATGGAGAGCTTTATCTATTAATGAAAATTTAAGAGTGAGCCAAAGGGAATTACAAACGCTCAGAGTTTATGACTATGATTATTGGATTGATTGCTCTTCTGACTCACTGACTCAAACTCCTGCTGAATTTTGATCTTGTGCAATGCGTCTAGTTGAGGCTTATCCAGTAATCCTTTTTGAGCAATAACTTGCATCTCTTCTTGATCAAAAGCTTCACTAGCAACTTTCATACTGTATCGAGTAATTTTTGCTGCATCTTGCATCTCGGAAACTGTGCCGAGTGTCTCTTTGAATGAAGAGTCCGAAGAAACACCTAAGCTAGCTTCGGCACGAATATTAGCGATATAAACAGACTGATATGCTTTGACTCGTTCGGCCAAGCTGTTATCTATAGGTGCGAATATGTGTGCTTGCTCATTCATCGTGCTAGTATACTATCATTATTAACTCTATGACAAAACGCGCATTATCAATATGTCAGCACCATTTCCTAAAGAATATGCCGAGATAGCCGATAGTATGGGAATTGCCCTATACCAGCGTTTCACCTTTAATGAAGCCACACTTTTCCTGCGTTGCAGCAAAGCAGAGATCCAAAAACTTGTTCGTCAGGGAGTGCTAGCGCATATAAAGCTACCAAATGGACAGTCAGAGTTTTTTGGCTACCAGCTTTTAGAGTATGTACTTGGTAGCATCCAAGCATCAAAAAAATCAATACAAGCTCCAACCAATACACCTGATAGAATCATTCGTTCCAAAGAAGTACAAGCACTTACTGGTCTATCTCGAACGACCTTATGGCGCATGGAGAATGCAGGCACGTTTCCTAGAAGGGTAAGTTTAGGAGTCGGTAGTGTTGGCTGGAAAATGAGTGATGTACAAGATTGGGT
>CAKMZF010000149.1 GCA_929200405.1 uncultured Gammaproteobacteria bacterium
TGCTTCGGCAATAGAGTTTACGCTTGATCTTGGCTTATATGACAAAAAACTCAATTACTATCATTATGCACCAACTATACAAGATTACACGCACTCATCTATGAGGATTGATGGAGTCGAAAGATCATATTACGCATATTTCCCAGAAAATGTAAGCACCTCTATGAATGTATTAGTAGCACTGCATGGCCATGGCAGAACCGGCTTGTCTATGATTGACACTTGGAAGTCTGTAGCTGACGAATACAGTTTCATAGTGATAGGTCCAGATGCGATTGACAAGGAGTGGAAAAAAACGCGTGATGAGGCACCGTTTATATCTGCAATCGTGGAGCGTGAATTATCCAAAAGACAAATTGCCATAGATAATTACTATCTCTTCGGGCATTCCAATGGTGCCATACAAGCTATCGCTCAAGCTGTTATTCATCCTGGTATGTTTCGCCGTGTTGCTGCACATGCTGGCACCTTGCCACTAGCGAAAAATACTTTCAAAAAAGAGCAACCTATGGGCGGTACAGTTGCTTTATTTCTGGGTGATAGCGATCATATCTTCTCTGTGAAGTCGGGCCGCAAAACCATTCGTTGGCTGTCTTCTATCGGCATTAATGCTGGACTGTATGTACTCAAAGACCACAGTCACTGGTATTATGAACAAGCAACACTGATTAACCAACGAATCTGGGCATTTCTAGATCAACTTTGATTTATGATGTTATAACTTTGATTGGATAATTTTCAAATAGCTGTTATCACCATAATGTTTATATTGCTCGACAGCGGTAAACACTAATTTTATTAAATGATCTTCGTTGCTGCTAATAATATCAGTGAGATCGAGTTCGTTTAGTGTAGAAATCTCACACTCCGTAATCTCAGAAAATTTCAGGTCTTCAACCGAAAGAATTGCCACCAAAGCTGCTGACCAATAATATTTTAGAGCCATATCTGGGTCGTTGAGATAAGGGTAAATAAGCCGCATATCGTGACAACTGGTTACCGCGTGCAACACTGTAAAATCCTTAGTTCGCAAATATAATTCTGCAAAAAGCTGACTAAAATCGGCTAATCTACGCTCGGAAGGGATAACATTGATGATTGCAAACTGAGCATTATCAGTAACAACCATCATCTTATCGCTAATGGAATCACCTGTTATCGTTTGGTTTTCAAAAACCGATAGTGCATGCTCAATAATATGCTTTAGATCCTGCTCAGGGACAGCTATTCTAGGCTGTGGAACACTAAGATAATGCGAGGATAAATGCGCCAATCCAAAAGCCACTTCAGTTGCATTTTGCTGCAGTACCCCATAACTTAATCGAATAAGGCCATGAAAAGCCGATGCAGCACAACCTTGAATTAACACATCAATATATTGACAAAGAACGCTTTGCCAGCCCCACTGATCTATCTGAGAAGTATAAAAGGTTAAATAAATTGGGAACTTATCGTTCTCTCCCAAACATCCTTGCCAATCAAAATCCTCATTAATCGGCTGCAAATGTAAAGATTTGAGATTCTTGGCATAAAAATCGAAATAGGCTTGCAGCCCAGAATCATCTGCACCTAATCTATTTAATGCAATAAGCACCATCGGTAAGTGATTAGTAAAACCAACTGACTTGATATCAATATCATAGGCTTGTATTCGCTGCAAAAGTGTATTCAGCATAACATTCCTTTTTCTATTCCTTATACAATCATTTCACCTATAATTCCTCTTCAATGCCAACATTGCAAAACCATTACTGCACAAATAGCAACAATCATTTTCTCGAGTTGTAGTATTTTACTATCGCATCATTTGCCTTTATTAGTTGAACATAGCCTCATTCTGTAGCATATTGTTTGGCTATATTCCCTTTTGCTATCACTTAACCGTCTAATTAAAAATAATGAATAATACTCTTTCCTTAAAAGACATCGCTAACGAACCGACTTGGACACTGGAAGATGTGGATAACCCTGCGTTATATCACAACCGAGAAATGACATGGTTAAGCTTTAATGAACGGGTTCTGAGTAATGCTTTTGATGTGGATATTCCATTGTTTGAGCGAGTTAAGTTTTTAGCGATTGTTGGCTCTAATTTGGATGAGTTTTACATGAAACGTATCGGAGGGCTTTACCAGCAAGTTTTTGCAGGTATCAGACAGCCGTCGGTGGATGGTTTGCAGCCAATGGAGCAAATAGTGCTGGCGCAGCAATATGTGTCGCGCATAGAAGCTCAGCAAAGAGAGTCATTGGATTTAATTAAGCAAGACTTACTACAAGAGAATATTCAAATTTTAAGCTACCAACAGCTTAATAATGATCAAAAGACTGCGCTTGGTGAGTATTTTTATAATGAAATTTATCCACTAATCACCCCCCAAGCAATTGACCCTGCTCACCCTTTCCCGTTTGTTTCCAACTTATCTATAAATTTACTGATTAGCGTTAAATTATCAGAAGCTAGCCATCATTCGATTACGCGAATAAAAATTCCAACATCACATGATGTGCCACGTTTTATTAAAGTCAAAGATACTGACAACAAAGACAAATTTACTTTCGTCACTTTAGAGGATTTAATCCGTAACAACTTGGATTCTCTACTACCGGGCATGGAAATAACCGATTGCACTATTTTTCGTGTCACGCGTAATGCCATAACAGAGCACTCCGAAGAACAGGCTGAGGATTTGCTGGAGTTAATCGAGGCAGAGCTTAGGGAGCGAAAATTTGCCCCTATCGTACGTTTGCAAATAGAGGAAAACGCCTCTGATGAGCACCGAGATATGTTGGTGAAATTCTTGGGGGTTGATGCAGGTAATGATGTAACTCTAACTCACAGTTTACTCGGTACTAGAGACTTAATGGAGTTAGTTAGTCTACCTAAGCCACACCTGCGCAATGAAAATCACAAACCTATAGATCACCCACAGTTAGTGAACCACGATAATATTTTTCAAGCAATACGCGAACATAATACGGTGCTGCTCCACCACCCTTATCAGTCCTTTGCAACTTCTGTAGAGCGCTTTCTAAAAGAGTCTAGCGAAGATGAGCGAGTGCTTGCGATTAAAATGACACTTTACCGTACGTCTAGTGACTCCAAAATTATTCACCACTTAATCACCGCCGCACAAAATGGCAAACAGGTGGCAGTGGTCATGGAGATTAAAGCCACTTTTGATGAGTCTGCTAATATCCGCTGGGCGCAGCGCTTGGAGCGGGCGGGCATTCATGTCACATACGGTATTGTTGGCTTAAAAACACACTGCAAAGTCATTCACGTTATTCGCCGAGAGTCTCAAGGCTTAGTCCGCTATGCGCATTTAGGCACGGGTAACTACCATGCTGGCACTGCCCGACTTTACACAGATTTGGGTATTCTGACCTATGATCAGGAGATTGGCACCGATTTAACAGAGCTATTTAACTATCTAACGACTGGCTACACCCCTAAACGCCATTATCTGCAAATAGTTCCTGCACCCAAGCTATTGAAATCTACCCTGCTCAAGCTCATTGAAAAAGCTCGCCTTAGCTGCGAGGCTGGCGGTAGTGCTAAGATTACCATTAAGGTAAACGCTTTAGAGGACAAAGATATTGTCAAGGGGATGTACCTTGCCAGCCATGCTGGGGTTAAGATAAAACTATTTGTACGCGATACCTGCCGCATTAGACCTGGCATTGCTGGTCTGTCAGAGAACATTTCAGTTAGATCGATTACCGGCCGGTTTTTAGAGCATTCACGTATCTTTTGGTTTGATATTGATGGAGAGTCTGAGATTTATATCAGCTCAGCTGATTTAATGAAGCGAAACTTAGAAAGTCGTGTTGAGGTAATGGTGCCCATTTTAGCCCCTGCTTTACAAGAGGATATAAGAGCAATCTTTAAGTTGCTTTTTAAAGACAATGTTGGGGCATGGAAAATGCTTGCTGATGGTAGCTACTGCAAGGTTGAGCCACAAGCGTTACCGGAGACTGAAAAAACTGCTGTAGTCGATAACGAAAATGATACTGAGCAAAAGTCAAATACGCAAAAACGTATTAGCGCACAGGAAAAAACCATTCGATATCATAGCAAGGCTTATAAAGCTTCTCAGAAGCTAAAGGTACGCAAGACTCAGAGCCTCACGACCAGTTAAAACATTTTATTAAAATGAAAATTAATAACATTGGTTAATATGTTTTAGGTAAAATTTTAATTCTTCTGCAAAAGCTTTTTTAATATTCCTTGCTTGACGGAAACCATGTTTCTCATCGGCAAAGGTCACATACTCTACATCAATACCTTTCTTTTTTAGAGCATCGACAATCGCCTCTGCTTGACTGGGCGGCACCACTTTGTCCAAAAGCCCTTGAAAGACGATTACAGGATTATTCATCTGCGAGAGATGATTAATCGGTGAACGATCGATATATATCTGCTTGCCCTCAGGATATGGTGCAATCAGCTTATCTAGATAGCGAGCTTCAAATTTATGTGTGTCTTCTGCGAGCATGGTTAAATCACTAATGCCATAGTGTACGCTGCCTATGGTAAAAACATCATGGAAGCACAGCGCTGCTAATACTGAATAGCCGCCTGCGGATTTGCCACGGATAATTAATTGCTGAGGGTGCACTTTGTTTTCTGCAACCAAGTAATTTGCTACCGCAACACAGTCAGCAACATCATAGACACCCCACTTTCCATGAAGCGATTCTCGGTAAGCTCTACCAAACCCGGTACTGCCTCTATAATTCACATCCGCCACCGCAAAACCGCGTGTTGTCCAAAACTGAATCTGCTCATTCAGCGATAACGTGGATTGCCCAGAGGGTCCTCCATGACCGATAACAATTAAGGGCGGTAAGGAATTCTCTGGTGCTTGATAAGCATCATTGCTTGGCGGATAGAAAAAAGCATGCGTGGTCTTATCTGCATTGGTTTCGCCCGCTACGGGTATGCTGATAGGAATCGCTTTAGAGACTGCATAGGCAGGTAGTGTGCTAGCTTTGAAGATATTACCCGTGACACCCTCAGCTGATAAAACCGCGATATCTCCTGATTTATCCGGATATGAACACTGCACATAACAATGTGTTCCGCGGCTGTCAGAAACAAAGTAGTCAAAACTGCTTGCCCCTGTTGAGAGCTGGGTTACTCCGCTCTGCTCAGACCAACTGCCTAGCTTCCATATTCCCTGCTCAGCATAGCTAAACACTATTTCTAATGAACCGGCTTGATTCATTTCATCTTGTTGATTAGCTAAAATCGCATAGCTTTGTTGACCAAACACCCACATTGGCAGTCCCATTTCACCATTCACTTGGAACACTTGAACAGGAGTATTATCTTGCCATTTATAGAGTTGCCACCAACCCTCGGGGTCGTTAATAAAATACAGTGTATTGTCTGCGCCCCAAGTGGGCTGCATAGCTGCCTGGTGTGCTGTGTTGACTACCGCCGTAGCAGTTTTTTGGCTCAATCCCTTGTTTGGGGCTAAGTACAGCAAAGTTCTATCCCATGGCATATCTGGCATATCCCAGCAGACAAAAGCTATTTGCTGACCATCAGGTGATATTCTTGGGCAGGCATAAAAATCGTGGCCTTCATGCAACACCACAAGTGAACTACTAGAGATAGGGAAAGTATTCTCTTCCAGTGCTATCCCGATTAGGTAGTTATCCGGCATGGG
>CAKMZF010000150.1:0-3629 GCA_929200405.1 uncultured Gammaproteobacteria bacterium
TTAATATCTCGTGCGATCTCATTGCAACCGCAAATGTTGCAGCAATACACAGCTGAAAATTTGGCGGTGGCATTAACAGAAGAGATTATTGCCGAGGAGCTCGATCGGCTCCAGAGCATAGATGTTTCAGATCAACTCGCATTGATGCGAGCACTTCGTATTATCCGGCAGAAGCTGATGGCGAGAATTGCCATACGTGACATAGCAGGGTTTAGCGATGTGCCCACAACGCTATATGAGATTTCAATATTGGCGGATCGCCTAGTTGATGAGACCTATCGTATTTGCTATGCGCTATTAAGCGAAAAACATGGTCAGCCACAGACAGAGATGGGCGAGCCAATGCACTTGGCTTTGTTAGGAATGGGAAAATTAGGCGGCTTTGAACTTAACTTTTCATCTGATGTTGACTTGATACTGGTATATCCTGCCAGAGGCGAAACAGATGGCCGTAAGCCGCTTGCTTACGAGGAGTTTTTTCGTAGAGTGGCGCAGTTAATGACTAAGTTTCTCTCTGAGGTAACAGGTGAGGGATTTGTCTATCGGATTGATCTGAGATTGAGACCTTTTGGGGACTCTGGTCCGCTTACCTGTTCGGCAGATGCTTTTGAGCAATATTACATGGTGCATGGCAGAGAATGGGAGCGTTACGCACTGATAAAAGCCCGTTGTATTGCCGGAGACAAAATTTTTGGCGCTGCTGTCCTAGAGGGTATAAGGCCGTTTGTTTATCGTCGATATTTGGACTATAGCGCTTTCGCCTCGTTGCGAGAGATGAAACGACTGATAAGTATTCAAGTGAACAAAAAAGGCTTGAAAGAGAATATTAAATTAGGACGTGGTGGAATTCGTGAAATAGAGTTTATCGCACAAGCTTACCAGCTTATTTATGGTGGCCGTGACGCGCAACTGCGAACACAATCTTTATATGCTGTGCTGTCCCATTTACGATCAGTTGAGGTGTTCTCTCGAGAAGAGCACACTGCCTTAATATCTGCTTATGATTTTCTGAGAAAGACGGAAAACCAGTTGCAAAATTGGGACGATCAGCAGACGCAGGCATTGCCGGAGTCGGTGGAGTTGCAGACTCGCTTGGCTAAAATCTTACAGTTTGGCAGTTACGAGGCTTTTTTTGAAGCATTGCAGCAACATAGAGAGACAGTGATGCAGCGCTTCGATGCGCTATTTGCTGAAAAAATCACACAAAGCGGTGATGGTGAGTCTGAGCATGCGGGTCAATTGACTGGAGATGTAGATGCCAGCTGGCAAGGTGCAGATGGTCTGTCATTGCTTTGGGATGGACAAACCAGCGACCAGGAAGCGCTAATTCCATGGTTGGCAGAGCAGGGTGCTAGTGATCCTAGGCTTTTTGCCGAGGCAGTATCGGATTTGCTGCAATCACGTCGCTATCGAGCAGTATCAAGTGATGGTCAACGGCAGTTTCAAGCTTTGCTACCGTATCTATTGGCTGAAATCTCTGAGCAGAATTTTGGAGAAGCGCTCTCGGTCACAGTGTTTTCCCGGCTGATGGAAGTAATCAAAAAAATCTGTAGTCGAACTGTGTATTTAAGCCTTCTGCAAGAGGCACCATTGGTGAGAAAGCAGCTTGTTGAGATAGCGGGCAGGAGTGAATGGCTTATGCGCTATATTGCTGACCACCCGATGGTGCTTGATGAGCTTATGGGGCAAGTTAGCGGTTTTGCGCTAGATGATCGTCAGCAGTTGATGGTTCAGTTAGATAGCTTTATTGAAAATGCTGGTGAGGATGTTGAGCTACAGCTGGATATGGCAAGGCAGTTTAAACAAGGTCAAATATTCCGTATAGCCGTTTGCGATATTGCCGAAAAGCTAACGCTAATGGAAGTGAGTGATCGTCTCACTATGCTGGCGGAGATACTGTTGGAAAAAGAGCTGACATTAGCAGCGGACGAGGTTCAGAGACGTTATGGTAAGCCTTTGCAAGCTGATGGCAGTGTTGCGGAGTTTGGTATTATCGCCTTTGGGAAAATGGGTGGACTTGAGTTGGGTTATGGTTCAGACCTAGATATTGTATTTGTGCATAATAGTGAAAACAATCATGCTCTGACAGATGGCAAAAAAGCGGTTGAACATAGCTTTTATTTTAGCAAATTGGCTCAAAAGTTGTTACATAGATTAACCACTCCCACTTTAATAGGGCCGTTATATGAAATAGATACCCGACTAAGACCTAGCGGAAATTCGGGAGTGTTGGTTAGTAGTTTAGCGGTTTTTGCACAGTATCAAAGAGAGCAGGCTTGGACTTGGGAGCATCAGGCGCTTTGTCGTGCACGGTTGGTAGTTGGTTCTGAACTTTTGGCTCAGAGTTTTGCCGAGATTCGTCAGCAGGTGCTTTGTCAAAGTAGAGATTTAGCGACTTTAATGTCAGATGTCACGACTATGCGTGACAAAATGCGACAGCAACTCGCCTCTAAAGATTCAAATAAAATAAGTTTGAAGCACAGTGATGGAGGTATTGTTGATATTGAGTTCTTAGTGCAGTTCTGGTTGTTGGCTCACGGCGTTGAAGATCAGAAGATTGTTTTCTATAGTGACAATATTCGCCAACTAGAAGCATTAGCCAAATTAGGTGCTATTAGTCAGCAAGAGTCTGAGTGGTTGATATCGACTTATCTAAGGCTAAGAGAGTTAAGCCACGCGCAAAGATTATTGGAGCAGGATTTTGGTCATCAGCAGCAAGCGATTGAACAATTAAAGCCCAGAATGCAGCAAGTCAAGGCAATATGGCAGTCGACATTTTCAGTGTAATTGACTTGAGCTTTTCTGTTTGAGAGTCGTGCGCTAGTCTAGGTTACTGTTTGAGGCTATAATACCGATATATTTAAAAGCATAATTGGTGTTGCGAGGGTTGTTAAAAGCGACTGTTGACGCTAATGCTGATTTAATGAACAATCTAATATTGAACCTGTAACTGAGACAGATATGAGTGATACCAATACCATAGAGAAAAGCCCCGTAATTAGAGTGTCGATTGATACTAAGCAAGTTTTTTGCCCTCCTAAAGATGCCGAGTTATGGTCTCAACACCCTCGTGTGTATATAGATATGACGGATAAAGCAGAGGTAAATTGCCCTTATTGTGGCAATATATTTACTAAGAAGTAAACAAAAAACAATTCACACTGGTATAATTGACAATAAGTTCATTCATGTTCGTTTTGGTTTTGAGTGATAAACTTTGAGAAATTAAATTATTTTAGGAGAGAATGATGGAAAAGTGGCTAAATGTAGATGGTCAGATGGCGACAAAGTATATTCAAATGTTGTATTGGGTATTGTTGGCATTAGCTGTATTAAGCGGATTAGCATCATGGGCTTACATCGGTTTTTTCGCTGGCATTACGCGTTTAGTGCTTGGTGTTGTTTTAGTGCGTGTTGGCTGTGAAGTGCTAATTGCCTTTTTCAATATCAATGACAATTTGCAGAAGTTGGCAGATAAATCAGACGCAGAGTAAGGAAACTAGCTCTATGGTGTGATTAAGAGTCATACCATTAAATTATTTTCAAAGCCTAGCTAATTAGCTAGGCTTTTTATTTTGATGACTTGGGTATTAAGTCGATCATGTAATATGAGTCTGAGTCTGAGTCTG
>CAKMZF010000150.1:3729-5654 GCA_929200405.1 uncultured Gammaproteobacteria bacterium
TGAGTCTGAGTCTGAGTCTGTGCTATAGAATTATGAGTGGCTTAATCGAACAATGATGCCATACTCGCTAGGTGGGCATTTCTAGCCGCTTCATTATCCACTTCCGATGGTGGTTCATTCAGTGCCCTATAGTGTAGATCCTCTGGAGGTAGCTCTTCTAAAAAGCGACTGGGATCACATTCTACAAACCCTTTGCCACGGCGTCGCTTAGTCGCATAGGTAATATGAAGCTGACGTTTTGCTCGGGTTATGCCAACATAAGCCAGCCGCCTCTCCTCTTCTAAAGAACCGCTCTCTAAAGAGTTTTTGTGCGGCAGTAGCTCTTCCTCAAAGCCGATCAAGTGCACATGCTCAAACTCCAATCCTTTTGCGGTATGTAGAGTCATTAGTGTTACTGCATCAGGCTTTTCTTCTTCATTTTGCCTTTCTAAGCGATCGATCAACGCCATGCGATTGATTCTTTCTTCAAAAGTCATCGACTCGCCAGTGTCGGCAATAGATTTCTCATTCATTCGGCGGAGCCAGTCTAGCAACGCAGCGACATTTTTTTCTTTGCGCTCAAAGCCAGTCGGGGTATTAGATTCTTGAGATAGGTGTTGACTGTATTGCATTTCGTCCATCATTTGTCGAATAACCTTGATGGGCTCTTCCTCTTGGTGAATGCGATCGCGCAAGTCTTCTAACCAATATAGGAAGCTGCGGACTCTGGCATTGGCTCTTTGGTCAAGAATAGAAGCTAAGCCAACCTCTAGCCCTGCAACACTTATTGGAACCTTGCGTTGATTAGCATAATCACTGAGCTTTTGCAGTGTGGACGGGCCTAGCTCTCGTTTTGGTGTATTGGCGATGCGTAGTAATGAGGTGTCATCATTCGGGTTTAGCAGTACCTTAAAGTAACTCATCAAATCCTTGATTTCAGCGTGCTCAAAGAAAGAGGTGCCTCCTGATATTTGATACGGAATACCTGCTTGACGCAGTTGCTGTTCTAGTACACGAGCTTGGTAGTTACTACGATATAAAATAGCAAAACTCTCAAATTTCAGTGACATTTCCACTTTGTGAGTTGTAATGTGTGCTATGACTCTTTCGGCTTCGTGTTCATCATCTTTACAAGCGGTAACTCTGATTTTTGGGCCTTCTCCTAAGTTACTCCAGAGGTTTTTCTCGAATACATGAGGGTTATTACCAATAAGGTGGTTGGCGACTCGCAATATCCGAGAGGTAGAGCGGTAGTTTTGCTCTAGTGGAATCAAAGTGAGATTCGGAAAATCGTCTTGCAATGCTGCCATATGTTCTGGGTTAGCGCCTCGCCAAGCATAAATGGATTGGTCATCATCGCCCACGGCTGTAAATGCTCCTCTGGCTCCTACTAGCGCTTTAACTAAAGCATATTGGCAGGGGTTGGTGTCTTGATACTCATCGACCAATAAATAGCGAATGCGAGATTGCCATTTCTGCAATATAGTTTCATTTTCCGTAAATAATTTGAGGGGCAAGCCAATGAGATCATCAAAATCCACTGCATTGTAGCTGAGCAACACTTCTTGATATCGAGCAAAAATCTTGGCGGCTGAGAGAATGTCTGGCTCAGTTGCCTCACGTTGAATCTGCTCTGGGATAACCAAATTGTTTTTCCAAGTCGATATCTGTTGACGGATGAGTTGAGTGTTGCCATCAAAAGGTGTGCCTTCAACTAACTGGTTGAAAAGCAGTGTAGTATCTCTGGTGTCATAGATGCTAATAGGGCCAGTAAAGCCAAGCGATTTACTTTCTCGGCGGACAATGTCTAGCCCTAGATTATGAAAGGTGCAGACGCGCAATCCACGAGTGTTGCGCCCAGTCAGTAATTTACCGACTCGTTCCTGCATTTCTTTGGCTGCTTTGTTGGTGAATGTAACTGCTGCAATATGCTGTGGCTCATGTTT
>CAKMZF010000151.1:0-2687 GCA_929200405.1 uncultured Gammaproteobacteria bacterium
CGCTCCACAGGCACTAACCACGCAAAGCCATTGCTCAAATAAATAGCCTCTGCTTGATGATAATCCTCAACGAGTAAACTTTTCTCTGTCAATGGTAGACCATCTATTTCGCCGTTATCTAGCAGCGCACTGCGAACCACGCCGGGTAAGACACCGTCGGACACAGGTGGTGTAAACCATTGCTGGCCTAACTTGAGATAAATATTGGTCTTAGCGCCTTCGCTCAATAAACCATTTTCATTTACGAAAATATACTCATATAAATTCTGCTGACTTGATGCTCTTATAGCTTGATTATAAAGCGTTCTAGCAGTGGTTTTATGCAACCGTAGCGGATCTGTCGAACTTACAAACTCAGGATATAAAGCAACATAAGCAGGTTTACCATTAAGCCCTACCATTTCCTTTTTACTAAAACTAGCATGACTTATTTCAGTGAAACCAGTCGGGAGAACCAACAAACGAAGCCTTATAAACTCACTATCAGCCTCTTCGCTGAGTTTATGCAGATAGTGTGATAATTTAGCCGATATTTCTTTTAACGGCCAAAAACCGAGTTGTTTGGCACTGCTCTGCAACCGCTTAATGTGTCGATTGAGCAACGGAATTTTATAACGACCTTGCTGATCTTTAATAGCACGCATTGTTTCTATTAGCTGCACAGTAGGCAACATTCCTGTTACAAAGCTGGCTTTCTGAAAGCACTCTGCATATTCATCACGTGGGTTGGAATCTGCCACAATACCACTGCCAATACCCATTTTTCCTTTTCTTAATCCAGCTTCATCAAATCTATCATCTAACTCTATGGTTCTGATAACCACCGAAAAACAAGCTTTCCAATCATCATTATCATCTGGCGCAAGCCAACCGATGCTTCCAGTATAAAGTCCTCTAGTCACATCCTCTAATGACTCTATAATCTCCATCGCACGACGCTTAGGCGCGCCGGTTATAGAGCCACAAGGAAATAACGCCGAAAATACCTCTGCTATTGGAATTTTAGGCGGCAACTTTGCTGTTACAGTAGAGGTCATTTGCAGAACATCACCGAACTGATTTACCTCAAATAACTGCGGCACTTTCACTGAACCGATATCCGCGATCATTCCCAAGTCATTTCGCAACAAATCAACAATCATTAAATTTTCGGCTCTATTTTTACTATCATTGGCAAGCGCCACGCTGCGCTGGGCATTAACTAACGCACTGGTGCTGGCAGACGATGTTCCCTTCATCGGTTTAGTCTTGATCTCCAGAGCTTTTTTCTGAAAAAACAATTCTGGAGACCTTGATAAAGTCCAATTATTGGACCATCGAATTAAAGCCCCATAAGGCACTCTCTGGCGATTCATCAACTGCCAGTACAGTTGGGTCGGCTGACCGTATGTTTTTAGATGCCAAGGAAAGGTGTAATTAATTTGATAGCAATCGCCAGCGGCGATATAAGCGAGAATTTTCTCTATCTTAGTTTGGTATTTATTAAAATTTTCACTGGGTTGATGCCAATAAATTCCAGCATGATCATCTAACAAGCCCTGCTCAGCATTTGCCCTTATGGTTTTTTGCTGTAAGAAACCCTCTACTTCCTGCTGATTTAACTGCAGATACTTAGCAAATACTAACGCTCTTAAGCCATAGAGCTGTGGTGACGAACTGCCTTCAGACCAGTGATTATGATAATTAGTCGCTAAAACAATTTCATTTCCAACGGCTATCTGCTGCTGCAACTCAGCAAAAAAAACATCTTGATCACTAAAGTCCGCCTCAATCAAGCACTTCGGTTCAGTATAGCAACGTGCACTAATTTCCCCTTGCTGATCAGCATTATCGAGCAAAGCAAAACATTGATTAATATTATCAGTGGTTATCGTAATCATTGCAGCACTTTAATCTTTGGTTAAGAGGTTCAACGAACTGATTGCACTATATATCGCACTATTATGACAACTATCAGCGACTGTATAGATTGGCATTGCTAATGCCTGAGCAGCGATAACCATGCGCTGACTACAAACCACTAAAGCTGGAAACTGATCATCATTCTTTAAAAACAACCTACTAGCCTGCCACCATAAGTGAACTGCTTCAACACTAGTGCATATAGATACTAACGGATATTTCGGAAACTCTGCCAGCCAAGCCTGCATGGTTAAAGGAAACTGCTTAACCGGATGTCTTTGATAGATAATTTTCTCAGCATAAGAAATCTGCTGCTTATGACACCATTTCGCCAGTAAATCTCGCCCAACAGCACCCTTTACAACCGTAATTGACAAATTTTGAAGAGCATCACCAAAGGTTGATTTCAATAATTCAATCATGCCTTCAGAAGTAAAGTCTTTTGGCAATTTCGCCTCTATTCCTTCATTTAGTAACATTGCATGTGTTGAGGGACCAATCGCAAAGATTTTAATTGCACGTTGCTTAACAGATTGTTTGAGCTCTTCCCAGTCAATACTAGCCAGCTCAACTGCATAAACTGACGTAAATATCACGATACTGGTATTAGAAAATTCAGCTTGATGTGAAACCGCTGAAATATCAACCATCGGCGCTAAAACCGCCTGACCACCAGCCGCTTCAATTCGGTCACAAAGCGCCTGACCACGATCTTCTGGTCTTGTAATAATGAATCTCATTCCAGACAGCCTATTTATAGAGTCCATAGAATCATTAACTCCAAT
>CAKMZF010000151.1:2787-5549 GCA_929200405.1 uncultured Gammaproteobacteria bacterium
GACAAAATTTGCGCCGCCCCTTGCGCCAATAATGTTTCTGCAACATCAGTGCCTATCTGCTCAGCATCGATAATGCTACCGCTTGACTCTGCTCGCAACACTAATGAACCATCTGGCTTGCCAACCAAACCTTTCATCGTCAAACTCATCGCTTCTATAGACTTATTAGCACCATTCTCGACTGCAAGCGTCGCAAAACCTGCTAATGGCACTTGGCAACCACCTTCCAGTCTTCGATTCATAGCCCGCTCAGCAAGCACTCTCCACGTGGTTTTCTCGTCTGCTAAACCGCCAATGATCTCAAGCGCTGGGGAATCTTCTAAACACTCGATGGCAACAGCACCTTGCCCAACAGCGGGCAAGGAAATATCCGTCGACAATACTTCTGCAATTCGTTGATGTAGATCCAGTCTCATCAAACCGGCTCTGGCGAGGATAATTGCATCGTACTCACCGGCATCTAATTTAGACAATCGAGTACCAACATTGCCTCTAAGGTCTCGAATAGAAAAATTAGGGAATCGCTCTAGCAACTGGCATTGTCTACGTAAACTGCAAGTCCCAATAACCGCATCCTCAGGCAGCTCCGCCATACTATTATACTTATTTGAGACCATTGCATCTTCGGGCTGTTCACGCTCTAAAATAGCTGCCAATAGAAAACCTTCTGGAAACTGAGCAGGCATATCTTTGGCAGAATGAACGGCAATATCTGCCTGCCCTTCTTGCATAGCTGTCTCCAGCTCTTTTAAAAAAAGCCCTTTACCGCCAATCTTAGACAACGGTGAACCCAATAAAATATCACCTTTGGTCGTCATTTTAACTAACTCAACAGTTAAACTGGGGTAGATCGCCTCTAACCGATGCTTTACATGCTCAGCTTGCCATAATGCCAAAGGACTTTGACGAGTAGCGATGCGGAGTGGACGGGAGAAATCATATTTCATCTTGCAACCTTAATTTTATTGAGCTCTAGTAAATTGACTAGAACTCTTAATTTCAAGCATTCACATATATAGTTACCATATACTTCACTATATAAAGCCATATTAGAGAGCATTGTAAACAGCGCAGTAAATTTACACCATAGCCAGAAGGCAACAGTTTATAAAACGACATTAATCGTACTAATAAAGATAGCACATTGGCAAACAAGCCATACAAGCTGGAGAGTTACCAAATAGGCTTAAAATGGACGAATAAGCAATTTGAAATGCCAATTCAACCTCCCACCTAAATAAATGCATGAAGATAGCTAAAATAGCGTTTTTTAATCCTTTTTTGTGATAAAATTATCACTGGATTTTGTCACCTAATAATAAATCAAATTTAGAACAGAAAAAACTTAATAACATCAAGTGTTAAGCGATGTTAGAGGTGAAAAATTGATAACTGCCAAAACAGCAGTCAATCAATTAACCACTGGACTAGATAATGCCGATTCAAAAATGAGTATATATGAGTGATTTTGCTAAAGAAGTCTTGCCTGCTAACTTAGAAGATGAGATGCGTAGTTCCTATCTGGACTATGCAATGAGTGTTATCATCGGACGAGCGCTGCCAGATGTTAGAGACGGCTTAAAGCCTGTGCATAGACGTGCACTCTATGCAATGAGCGAATTAAACAACACCTGGAACTCCTCCTATAAAAAATCAGCCAGAATTGTCGGTGATGTCATCGGTAAATATCATCCTCATGGAGATACCGCCGTTTATGACACTATCGTTCGTATGGCGCAGCCATTTTCATTACGTTATATGCTTGTTGATGGCCAAGGAAATTTTGGTTCAATCGATGGTGATAACGCAGCTGCAATGCGTTATACCGAAATCCGTATGGCAAAGATAACTGGTCAGTTACTGGAAGATATCGACAAAGAAACAGTTGATTTCATTGGCAACTATGATGGCACGGAGTCAGAACCCTCAGTATTTCCTACCAGAATCCCAAACTTGTTAATTAATGGCGCTTCAGGTATTGCCGTGGGTATGGCAACCAACATCCCACCGCATAATCTTTCAGAAGTTATCGACACCTGCATAGCGCTTATTAATGACCCATCTTTAGATATGGATGCATTGATTCGCATGTTACCTGGCCCAGACTTCCCTACTGGGGCTATTATCAACGGCACTGACGGTATTAAAGAAGCCTATAGGACAGGTCGCGGTCGCGTAATTATGCGCTCTAAAACACATATAGAAACGGATGATTCGACGGGTAGACAAGCGATTATTGTCGATGAACTGCCCTATCAAGTTAATAAAGCTCGATTAATTGAAAAAATTTCCGAACTAGTTAAAGATAAGAAAATTGAAGGTATTTCTACACTGCGTGACGAGTCTGACAAAGACGGGATACGCATGTATATCGAAATACGTCGTGGCGACGTTCCAGAAGTCGTACTCAACAACCTCTTCCAGCAAACCCAATTGCAAAGCTCCTTTGGCATTAATATGGTTGCCCTGACCGATGGCCAGCCAAGATTAATGAATTTACATGAAATTTTAGAAGCTTTTGTACGCCATCGTCGTGAGGTTGTCACCAGACGTACTATATTTGAACTACGCAAAGCGAGAGAACGCGCCCATATTTTAGAAGGCCTTGCCGTAGCGCTAGAAAATATTGACCCAATCATTGAGCTAATCAAGCAAGCTGACACGCCTGCTGAAGCCAAAGCTGGTCTTTTGGCTAAACCATGGGCACCGGGTTTGGTTTCTGACATGCTTGCCAGAGCCGGCGCTGATGCCTCTCGTCCAGA
>CAKMZF010000152.1 GCA_929200405.1 uncultured Gammaproteobacteria bacterium
ATCAGGATCATCAGGATCGCCTGAGTCTTTTGAGCCTTATGCTGATGAAGTTGTTCAGCAGTCAAAAGAAGTTGAAGAGGCGACAATTGCAGAAGATGATGGTGTATTGGAAGATGAATCAGTAGATGGCAATGCGCATTTTGGTACGCCAGAGACGACAGTAGAGAATGCAAGTTACGATTATATAGAAATTGATAATGGTGATATCTTCATTATTGAAGATAATCAAGGAAACGAAACTATGACACGATTGACACGGCAGCAATTACAAGAGCTGATAGATGGTCAAATTCAAGAAGCACTAGCCGAACATAGTACGGTGTTATTAATGGCTAGCAAAGATAATAACCAGAAGTTGGTTGAGAAATCGACTGATGACCTTGATGAGAAGTTACAGCAGCTGCAAAGTGTTGTCGGTAAAACCAACCAGAAAATGGTAGATGTTGAAGAGCAGGTTGCAGATAAAGTAAAGCGTTCGCTGAGCTCTGAGTTGTCTAAATTTACCGAATCTCCGGAGCTAGACAAAGTTGTTCAAGCTCAAGTGGAAAAGTTGGGTGAGACAACTGTGAATCAAAAAGTTGTTGAACTAACCGAGAAATCTCTTGATGAGACTATGCGCCGAGAAGGTGTTGTTGATGATATTGCAGAGCTAAAAAGAAAAAATCGTCGCTTGAAACTATTCAACTGGGTAAATTTCCTTATCTTGATTGTCGTCGTGGCAATGCTAGGTCACCTGCTGAAGCTCTGGGATTTAACAATGCTTCAAGCCTATATCGTGAGTTTGCAAATACCTGCTGAGTAGAATGCACCTAGCTAACTGATGGTTGGTGATTCTGCCATACCCCACCGGTGTGGATAAAAACAATATGGCTTCCAGTTGGAAAAATACCATTAGCTAACCATTGTTGTAAGGCAAGGAAAAGTTTGCCGCTATAAACAGGCTCAAGTGTGAGCCCAGCAGCAGTAATCTTTTTGACTAGCTCAATTAGCTCCGAATTCTGCTTGGCGTAACCCCCGCAATGAAAATCATGCCAGATTTTATAGTCTGATTTGCTATATTGGTCGGATGTTTTTGTCTTTAGCAGAGATGACACTCTTTCCTCTAAATATTCAGCGCCTTTTAGGACGCAGACTCCCCAAACTTTTTCGGGTGCTCTGGCAGTCGTAGTTATTCCCGCTACTGTGCCGCCTGAGCCAACGGGAACAATCCAATGACTCACAGGAGGTAAATGCTGTTGTAGAACTTGTTTTCTAGCCTCTTCAACCATGCTTCCCACACCTGAAAGTGCATCGGTATTGGTGCCGCCTTCTGGAATAACGATGCTATTGGGGTAGCGTTGCTGCCATTGCTTTTGATAGTCGCTGGAGTCTCTCTGGCGATATTCTTCGCGACTGACAAAGATTAATTCCACTGCTAAATGTTGCAGATATTGTAGCCTAGGGTTCCACTTGTCAATAGGAGGTTCTTCACCACGGATTATAGCGACTAAAGGAATTTTGATATTGGCACAAAGAGTGGCCAAAGCAACGAGGTGATTGGAATAGGCGCCGCCAAAACTGATCACGGTTTGTCTATTTTTATCCTGTATCGTTTGTAAATTACCAACCAGTTTACGCCATTTGTTGCCAGACACCTGCGGGTGGATTAAATCATCTCGTTTAATAGAGAGTGTGATGTCTTGCTGTGAGGTGTGCAGACTAAGTTGATCAAGTGACCATTGCTGTAGAGGTGAGGGGAGGTGTTGCTGTATAAACCTATCAGCAAAAGACTCGTTGCTGGAGTGAGTATATCGCGGCATTGAAATTATTGTGTAGTCGGGTGTGGGAACTAAAAAAGCTATATAGCAAAAAGCCTGCATACGCAGGCTTTTTGTTGGCTATTAATTGACTAGAGTTGATGTCAATTATTTGCTTGGATCATAATCAACAGTTGATAAGCCGCCTTCCTCTTGGCTGGCGAAGTGTGCTGTTAAATCAGCAATCTGCTCATCAGTTAAGTTTGCTGCCTGTCCTGCCATTATTACGTTAGTACGCGCGCCAGAGCGATACTCTTCTAGTGCGTGTATCAGGTAGCTTTGGTGCTGGCCTGCTAAAATAGGGTTTTGGGCAATTTGAGATTGACCGTTTGCACCATGACAGGAAACACAGGTTAAGTCTTGGGCTAACTTGGCACCGTTTTCTGGGTCTCCAAAATAAGGACCGTTGCTTTCGTTCTCTATTTTGGTTACTTCTAAGTAAGCACCAATTTGCTTCATGGTCTCTGCTGTTAGATTCTCAGCATTGCCGTGCATAGTGACATGCGGGCGCTCGTGGTTTTTGTAGGCTGTTAATGCTGATTCGATGTAAGCACCCCATTGACCACCAAGTTTAGGTACTTTGTACGTTGGATAAGCATTGCTGGAGCCAGGCTGAGAGTGGCATCCTGCGCAGGTATTGAACGCATCTTGCCCTTCATATAAGCCTTTGGAGTCTTCTGCATTTGCACTGACCATAAGCCCAGCTGTAAGCACAAGCGCTAGGTAAGAAGTAAATTTAGCTAACATGGACATTTCCCGCCTTATGTAAATCTGATCTATGTATGTGACGAATTAAAATTTAGCGTAGCATTCTACCCGATTTTTTATGAAATCCCATAGTGTAAGACTGCGGATATCACCATTTACTGATATTTTTTATAAAACTAAGGCTAATCTTTCGTTATTTGGGCATATCCTGTGCTGAGGTTGGGGTAAATCAGCTGATAGCCGCTCTTGCTTAGTCGAGTATTATCAATTCGTTTGTGCCTGCCTTGAAAGCTGTTAGATTCTGGAGTGTCTGTCGTGAGCACTTCGAATAGGGAAGTGCTTTTTAAGGGAGTTTTTGATAAGATATTTCTCGCCCAATGTTGTAACTCAATTGCCTGTGTCGGTTCGTTATCTGTTACTGCATACAGAGAGTAACTGGTTCCTGTAGTGAATTGACGTTGTAAAATAAAAGCAGCAAAACCAGCGGCATCTTCCACATGTATCCGATTGCTCCATTTCTGTCTTGCTGCGGTGGTATTTAGCTCAGAATCTGCCCATGCGTGTAGACGTTTAGACAATGATGACTCCGTTTTTCCGTAGATGCCACTAAAGCGCAGAATACAATGAGCTAGACTGGACTGTTGGATTAGCGATTCGCCTTCTATCAAACTTTTTGCAGCACCAGAACTAGCCGAGGCAGCTGTGTTTTCGTTTACTACGGAGCCATCATCTTCCCCCCAAACGCGACTGCTAGAGAAATGTAGCCAAAATTTAGGAACTGCGCTGTGTTGTTGCTTAAGGATGTCCAAGATATGAGATACGCCATCGACATAAGCATTGCGATAATCATCCGTATCTCTGCTATCAGGCGTTACGGAATAAATAATGGCGTCAAAGACAGGCTGATCAGCAAAAAAGTTTATATCCAGCTGATGAATATCCATTGCTGTGGTGGCAAATGTGGAAGGCAAGCTTTCTGGGGAGCGTTTTATCGCGTGCACTTGCCAGCCTTGTTTTTGCAAGATTATGCCTGTACGCGTGGCAACTGCGCCGCAGCCTAATATTAAACAACGGAGGGAGTTTTCTGCTGAGTTTTGATATGTCATAGTATCTCTGTTAGCGCGACTTTTAATTCAGGTGGATAGAGCTTTGTTTGCTCACTATACTACTGTAATCTACGTTTATCATCGTGCAAAATCATCTATTGCGGCGAACGTCTGGCTTAATCAATAATGAAAGAATAATGAAAAAAAGTAATCCGCTAACAGCAGATATCACGCAGCAAGTCGAGCGTTTAACTGATCATGCAAAAGAAATGGCGGCACAGCTGTTAACTTGGTTTGCTGAGCACGGCAGACATACGCTGCCATGGCAGCACCCTAGAAAACCGTATTATGTCTGGTTATCTGAAATTATGCTGCAACAAACACAAGTTGCTACGGTTATTCCCTATTTTGAAAAGTTCGTTACTCGTTATCCAGATATAGAGTCATTAGCGGCGGCAGAGCAAGATGATGTTTTATCTTACTGGAGTGGCTTAGGTTATTATGCGCGAGCACGAAATCTGCACCAGACAGCGCGACAAATTGTTGCTGAGCACCAGGGGATATTTCCTCAGGAGTTTGAAGAGTTAATTAAGCTCAAGGGCATTGGTCGCTCTACGGCCAATGCTATATTGGCGCAGGCTTTTGAAATTCCCGCGCCAATACTGGATGGTAATGTCAGGCGCATATTGGCACGAATAACCTGTCTGACTCAGCCGCCAGCTGACTCTGCTGACGCACTATGGAAATATGCTGAGATTATTACGCCAAATCACTCTGCGGCGGACTATACTCAGGCGATAATGGATCTCGGTGCGTTGATATGCACTCGCAGTAAGCCAAAGTGTGCATACTGCCCATTGAAAAGATACTGCCAAGCCTTTCAGCAGAATAAAATAACAGAGTATCCCGTTAAGAAAGTAAAAAAGCCAAAACCAACTAAACAGCAAGATTTTTATATTTACCTGAGAAGTCATGGTAGTGAAAATCAAGCGGAAGTCTTGTTGAACAAACGGCCTGCTACTGGAATATGGGGTGGGCTTTGGTGCCTGCCAACGGATATCGATATAGATCTAGCCAAACAAAGCAATGCTCAAGAGCTGGATACTATCCAGCACAGCTTTACGCATTATCACTTGCTGCTTAAGCCAATACTTTGTCGAGTTGTTGCGATTGGAGCGCAAACCACTCAAGGCATAGCAGAAGCAGCTGACAGTGAATATGGCGATCAACAATGGTTTACCTTGGCGGAAAGCTTGAAAAAAGGGCTGCCTGCCCCCATCAGAGTACTATTAGAAAATATTCAAATAGCAGAAACTGCCAAAAATAGAAATGGTTGAATAAGAAAAGTGATTTCGCCTAGTGCTGTGTTAGATAAAGCACAGCGAAGAATCAAACACAGAGGTAAATATGAGAGAAGTGAACTGCATTAAACTGGGTAAAGTCGCTGAAGGGCTTGATAAACCAACTTATCCCGGTGAATTAGGTCAAAAGATATTTGATAATGTTTCCAAAGAAGCATGGCAGCAATGGCTAGGTCACCAGACCATTTTGCTAAACGAATATCGTCTATCACCGATTAACCCCAAAGATAGGAAATTTCTAGAAGAGCAAATGGATCAATTCTTTTTTGGCAAAGGTGCAGATGTGCCAGAGGCTTTCAATCCTAAAGCGTGAAGCTGAAAATAGAAAATACAACGAAAAAATTGCTGCTAAACGTCTAATAAAAATAACTAGATAAGTATGTTAAAGATAGAAAGAAACAGCAAGCGCTTGACAATTAGTCCCAGTATAGGTTTAATACGCGACTCCTAGGGTAATCAACCCAGAAAGGCCAGATAGCTCAGTTGGTAGAGCAAGGGATTGAAAATCCCTGTGTCGGGGGTTCGATTCCCTCTCTGGCCACCATTT
>CAKMZF010000153.1 GCA_929200405.1 uncultured Gammaproteobacteria bacterium
AGCCAAAACCTCCGTGGGAACATCGGGAAGTATTAACTCCTGTTCTATGATTTCTCTTTTTACTGCGCGCTCAAAAATCTCTGACAAACACTGCACTTTGGCCTCTGTTAAAGTATTGCCTGCGCTCATGCCATTACTGAGAAATAAGTTCTCAATCAAGTTAGAAGGGAAATATACGGTTTCTCCATCGGATTGCCTAACATAGGGAACTGCACAGATGCCACGGTCAATATTGCCCGAGTTGGTGTCGATTAAGTGCGACCCAAGTAGCTCTTGATCTGGGTTATAAATAGCTAAGCAATAATCATCTAAGATGCCATCCGGCAGTGCATCATCCGGCGTTAATTTGAACCACCGTTCGTTGGGATAATGAACAAAATCAGCATTGGCAATCTCAGGGCCAAAATATTGATCGTTATAGAAAAAATTGCAGTTTAAGCGCTCAATAAACTCACCGAGAGCTGAGCATAAAGCGCTGTCTTTGGTCGCGCCTTTGCCGTTAGTGAAGCACATATGCGAAGCGGCATCACGAATATTCAGTGACCATGCATGTGGCACGATATTGCGCCAAGAAGACACTTCAATTTTCATGCCAAGGTCGGCCAAAATTTTGGTCATATCAGCGATAGTCTGCTCAAGCGGAAAATCTTTGCCGAGTATATGGGTTGCTTCGCTGTCATTAGATTGCGACATTAGCATCGCTTGGCTATCCACATCTAAATTGTCGACAGCTTCTATCTGAAAAGTAGGTCCAGTCTGGACTACTTTTTTTACAGTACAACGTTCAATAGCTCGCAATACCCCCTGACGGTCTTTGTCAGAGAGTGTGTCAGGCAGTTCCACTTGGATTTTAAATATCTGATTATAGCGATTCTCAGGATCAACAATATTGTTTTGAGCAACGCGAATACCATCGGTAGAAATGCCACGTGCAACACAATAGACTTTGACAAAATATGCCGCACAGAGAGCCGATGATGCGAGGAAATAATCAAATGGTCCCGGTGCAGAACCATCGCCTTTATAGCGAATAGGTTGATCGGCGATAATCGAGAAATCATCAAAGCTGGCCTTGAGGCGTAAATTGTCTAAAAACTCGACATTAATTTCCATTTGAATCCCGTAATAAAGTCAGTGCAAGCAATGCTGGTGGTTTGTCTATGTGAGTGGAATAGATGTGAGTTAACCGCTCATCAAAGGAGTGCTATAGTAACACAGCAGGCTTGGCATGCGTCACAGTCATGGTGGTTATCAGACTATGGTCGGGAGATTATCACGCTATTGGGAAGTCTAGAGAGATTGTGCGTTAGCGATTGGATAAGAGCAGTTTGTCATCAATAGGGATAAATTGCGTAGCTGCATTTATCAGGGAGTTTGCCGTGAGCAGAGGAACCCCATAGACTTCAACGGAGACATTATATTTAGCAATAACGTGTTGCACGAGAAGATCAAAATCACCATCTCCAGAAGCCAGCACTATCACATCTGATTGTGGGGCATAGTCCATGACGTCAATGGTAATGCCAACATCCCAGTCTCCCTTGGCAGAACCGTCTTTGCGTTGAATAAAGGGCTTTAGCTTTACCTCAAAACCAATGGCGCGGAGAATGTTTTGAAACTGTCGTTGCTTGTCATCATCTCTGCTAATCGCAAAAGCAGAGGCTTGCACGACCTCTCTATTATCCGTTGCTTGCGCCCAAAATTTGTTATAGTCAAACGAGCGACTATAGGAATGGCGTGTGGTGTAGTAAATGTTCTGGACGTCGACGAATAGCGAGATTTTCTGCATGACATTCTTTGCTGAGCGATATTGGGTCAGAGACAAGTTTATCAGAGCAAACAGCTAGTTTGCCCTGATAGTGTATTTATCTAATGACTTTCGCGACCAACTGCTTTGCCACGATGGCCAACTAAGAAGTCAAAATCGACACCTGTTTCTGCGCCTTGCACACTGTCATGGAATAGCTTTGCGTAGCCGCCCGCAGGCGCTTCAACGGTTGGCTGCCATTCGGCAATTCGGCGTTGCAACTCCTCATCACTAATATCAAGATGTAGTCTGCGATTTGGCACATCTAGCTCAATCATATCGCCATTTTGCACCACTGCTAGTGGGCCACCTGCGGCGGCCTCTGGGCAGACGTGCAGTACCACAGTACCGTAGGCAGTGCCGGACATGCGGGCGTCAGATATTCGCACCATGTCTTTAATTCCCTTGCGTAGCACTTTAGGTGGTAAGCCCATATTACCGACTTCTGCCATGCCGGGATAACCTTTAGGGCCACAGTTTTTCATGACCATGACGCAGGTCTCATCAATGTCTAAATCTTCATCATTGATCTTGGCTTTGTAGTCATCAATATCCTCAAATACCACGGCACGGCCTTTGTGCTGGCATAGCTCAGGGGTGGATGCGGAGGGTTTTAGCACTGCACCACCGGGGGCTAGGTTGCCGCGTAAAACGGCAATGCCGCCACTTTCGGTTAGCGCCTTATCAACAGGGCGTATTACATCTTCGTTCCAGTTTTTGACGTCAGCGACTTCTGACCAAATACCACTACCAGAAACGGTGATAGCGTCTTTGTGCAGTTTGCCAGCTTCGGCCAGCATTTTAATAACAACCGGTAATCCTCCCGCGTAAAAGAACTCTTCCATCAGGTATTTGCCAGAAGGCATGAGATTAACAATCATTGGAATGTCACGACCTAAGCGATCCCAGTCATCGAGGGTCAACTCTACATTTTCGAGTCGTCCAGCAATGGCAAGCAAATGCAGCACGGCATTGGTAGAGCCGCCAATGGCACCGTTGGTGCGTATTGCGTTTTCAAAGGCCTGTTTGGTTAAGATATCAGAGGGCTTTAGATCATCTTTGACCATATCGACAATCCGGCGTCCAGAGAGGTGCGCCATCACGCGTCTGCGGCTGTCCACCGCAGGTATGGCAGCATTGCCAGATAGAGCCATGCCGAGAGCCTCTGCCATGCTGGCCATCGTGCTGGCGGTGCCCATGGTGTTGCAACCACCGGGAGATCGAGACATCGCTTGTTCAGCTTCTAAGAAATCTTCTTGATTCAGTTCGCCTGATTTGACCATCTCTGACATTTGCCACAGTGCGGTGCCAGAGCCGATATCTTGCCCACGCCACTTGCCATTGAGCATAGGGCCGCCCGAGACAACGATGGCAGGGATGTCGACACTTGCTGCACCCATTAATAGTGAGGGTGTTGTTTTGTCACAACCTGCGAGCAGCACTACACCATCAAGTGGATTGGCTCGTAGAGCCTCCTCTACGTCCATTGCAGTCATGTTTCGATACATCATCGCCGTAGGGCGCAAGGCGCTCTCACTGGGAGAGAAAACCGGAAACTCTACTGGTAAACCTCCAGCTTCGTATATGCCATGCTTTACTCGCTGTGCGAGATCTCGCAAATGTGCATTACAGGGGGTAAGCTCAGACCAAGTATTGCAGATTCCCACCACAGGCCGACCATCAAAAAGGTCAGAAGGTAAGCCCTGATTTTTCATCCATGAACGATGATAAATTTGGTCTTTTTCAGATCCTGCAAACCATTCCTGAGAGCGCAATTTTCTTGGCCATTCTGCTGGTACAAAACTCATACCCAACCTCCATCTATAATAAATTCTTGTGCGGTGCACATTGCTGATGCCTCGGAGCCTAAAAACAGTGCCATATCAGAAATGTGCTGGGGCATTAATGGCCCAGCTAGCATTTGATTAGCAGCAATTTCTGCCTTTGCGGCTTCATCAACTCGGTGTTGTAATTGTTTTTCGGTCATTACCCAGCCGGGCAATAGGCTGTTGACGCGAATGTTGTCTTTACCAAAATCTCTGGCAAGGCCTCTTGTTAGGCCGTGAATGCCTGCTTTGCAAGTCATATAAATCGAGAGATTATTTACTGCCATTTTCCAACTCACAGAGCTGAAATTAATAATAGAACCACCGCCAGCTTGTTGCATCATAGGAATAACGGTTTGTGCGGCAAATAGTTGGTGCTTTAGATTGACGGCAATGAGCTTGTCGAACAAAACCTCATCGACTTCCTCAATAGTATGTCGCTGGTCATTAGCGGCATTGTTTAGCAGCACAGTGATTGGACCATGCTCGGTGGCGGCTTGTTGAATCGCCTGTTGATAATCCTCAATAACGGTTATATCACAAGCAATAAAAATAACGCTGTGGCCTGCTGCGGTTAACGTGTCTTTCAGTGTCTTGCCTGCGTTGTGATCTATATCGACAAAAGCAACCTTAGCGCCTTGTTTGGCAAAGTTTTCCACTAAGCTAGCGCCAATGCCTGTTGCGCCACCAGATATAAAGACTGAGCGGCCGCTTAGGTCGGGATAATGTGCAAATTGCGCTGATGTCATATGGGTGTTTGGTCCTGTTGGTGAGCAATTTCGTGAACGATAAAACGCTAAAAATGATACGGTATTATGATATATCAGACAAATAAAATTAATCGCATTATATATATCTTTTTTGGTATGTTGTTTTTGCTACAATTGAGATATGAATAAAGATGTTTTTAATCGACTCAATCTCAAACACCTCCGTCTAATCTCAGCTATTGCGCAATATGGACAGCTAAGTGTCGCAGCCGATTCTCTGCATATGACTCAACCTGCTGCTTCACGATTATTAGCTGAGATAGAGCAGAATGTCTCCGCTAAACTGTTCGAACGCTACGCACAGGGCATGCGATCAACGCTTATTGGCCAAGCTCTTGTGAAACGAGCTAATCATATTCTGATAGAAATGCATTCGCTGACCCAAGAAGTGGAAGCGTTAAAAGGGGGTGATTTAGGAGTAACCAGAGTTGCAGCTGTAACAGGCGCTGCCGTGGGATACATGGTGCCAGCCATTCACAAGCTAAAACAGCAATCACCACAGGCGGACATTCATATCAACGTCGCGCCCAGTGCGCAACTTGTGCAGGAATTATTGCTTGGTGCGTATGATTTTATATTGGCGAGAATACCAGAGGGCTTTGATTCCCGAGACTTTGCAATCTCTCCTGCTAGAGTTGAGACTGTGCAGCTAATGGTACGTAAAGATCATCCTCTAGTGCAACCATTGGATGGCAATAGGTTAGCCGCAGAGATAATAAACTTGGCAGATTTACAGGACTACCCTTGGGTGATGCAGGCACATGGCGCGCCCGTGAGAGACGCGGTAGAGAACGCATTTATTGAAGCACGTGCTGATATTCCAAAAAATATCACCAACACCAGTTCATTGCTAGTGATGATGGCATTACTGGCCTCATCCGATAGCATATCAGCAGTAGCCACCGAAGTGGCAGATTTGCTAATTGAACAACCGATTGGTGCTTCATTAGCACGGCTAACGATTGCTCAGCCTATTACGGTGACACCGTATTATTTGATCACAAATAAAGGCCATCAA
>CAKMZF010000154.1 GCA_929200405.1 uncultured Gammaproteobacteria bacterium
ATTCCCATGGCATTTGCCGCCATTCAAAACCAAATACCTTGGCAGGCGTGGTTATTAATGGCAATTAATTGGTGTTGGGTGATGATTTATGACACCTGCTATGCCATGAGTGATAGAGAAGATGATTTGAAAATAGGCGTTAAATCTACAGCGATTCTATTTGGTAAAGCAGATAGACTAATCATCGGAATTTTACAACTGTTGATGCTAGTATTGCTATGTGTCTTTGCCCATCAAAGCCAATTTACGACTATTTTTACCATTTCAATTACAATAGTCACAGGTCTTTTTAGCTATCAGCAGTGGTTAATAAAAGATCGCGCCCGACTCCCATGTTTCCAGGCTTTTTTGCATAATAACTGGGTTGGACTAACCATTTTTACCGGACTCATTTTAAGCTATTTGCCATAGGCATCACAAACCAACAGATTATAAGACACCTCTCAACAACGATTAATAGGATTGCTTACTATGAACAGTGATATGACGCTTACCATTACTCAACCCGATGACTGGCATTTGCATGTAAGAGATGGCGATATGTTAAAGCTGGTTGTACCGCATACCGCTGCGGTATTTAAGCGTGCGATCATTATGCCTAACCTCAAGCCGCCGATCACTAATGCTGCTATGGCAAATGCGTACAAAAAAAGAATTGTTGCGGCGGCAGGTAACCAAGACTTTACCCCACTAATGACATTATATCTAACAGATGAAACCACCCCAAATATCATTAGTGAAGCCAAAGAGGCAGGAGTTATTGCAGCGAAGTTATATCCTGCTGGTGCCACAACGAACTCCGCCGCTGGAGTAACAGATGTCAAAAAAATCTATCAATCACTAGAAGCTATGCAACAGCTCAATATGCCTCTGTTGGTTCATGGTGAAGTCACCGGAGATGTTGATGTTTTTGATCGCGAAGCGATGTATATCGATAATATTCTAATCCCTTTAGTGAAGAACTTCCCAGCATTAAAAATTGTGATGGAGCACATCACAACTCAACAAGCCGCTGAGTACGTCAGCCAAGCAGGTGAGAATATCGGTGCCACGATAACCCCGCAGCACCTGCTTTATAACAGAAATGCAATATTATCTGGCGGGATTCGCCCTCACTACTACTGTCTGCCCATTCTCAAGCGCGAGCAACATCGCCAAGCATTGCTCGCGTTAGTAGGCAGTGACTGTAATCGAGTATTTTTAGGCACCGATAGTGCCCCACATAGCCAGCATGCCAAAGAAAGCGATTGCGGCTGTGCTGGTTGTTACTCCGCTTATCATGCTATGCCGTTATATCTAGAAGCTTTTGAATCGGTTAATGCATTGGATAAGTTTGAAGCGTTTGCTAGCTTTAATGGTCCGGACTTCTATGGGCTGCCACGAAATACTAGCAAAATACAGTTGCAAAAGAAAAGCTGGACACTCCCCGAAAGCTTTGGTGATGCGGCAGATCCGTTAGTACCACTAAAAGCTGGTGAAACCTTGCAATGGCAAGTAAAAAATAGCAAGGAAGCAAAATAATTCATGCCAGATTAGTAAAGAATCGACTATGATCTATCTGATGATTAATAAACATTCATCATCAGAACTTATACAACACAATCGTAAAGCTGACATTTTCAGGAGAAAACAATGAGCATACAAATTGGCGATAAAATTCCTAACGTAAACCTAAAAATCATGGGTGAAAATGGTCCAGAAGACCTTAATCTAGTGGATTTTTCTGCTGGCAAAACCATGGTTCTATTTGCAGTTCCTGGCGCTTACACACCAACTTGCTCTGCAGCGCATGTCCCCGGCTTTGTGGTTAATGCCGATAAAATCAAAGCCAAAGGTGTCGATGCTATTGCTTGTGTCTCTGTAAATGATGTCTTTGTGATGTCTGCATGGGGCAGTGTTCAAAACGCAGATGGTCAAGTATTAATGCTAGCAGATGGCAGCGCAGAATTCACAACAGCCGCTGATTTGACTCTGGATCTCACAGCAGCAGGTTTAGGCATTCGCTCACAGAGATACTCAATGATTATTAAAGATGGCACTGTAGCAAGTTTGCACATTGATGAAGCTGGCAAATTTGAAGTTTCAGATGCAGATACTATCTTAGCTGAGCTATAAATCATTAAGAACTAATATAAGAGCCAATAACTGAGTAATCTATTGGCTCTATTTCAGCACTGACAGCGAGATATTTTTTGGATTTAAGTAACAGCGCTTTACACCATACCCCCAATTTCTTATACATTATTGTAAACTTGTAGAAAGTCGAATTGACAACTCCATATCTACAGCAGATATCTTTAACCACCACCCCTGCCTTTGCTTCTTTCAAGATCGCTACTATCTGATTTTCGTTCTTGTGTTTGCCCATCGCAATACTCCTCTTGAACGTCTTAAGAAATTCTACGAGTATGTGTACTATTTTAGGGATAGTTATATTTTTACTAGCCTGAAAGACCAAATGAGTGGGTTTTTTATTCATTATACCTACCTTAATAGTTCCAGTTGGCAAATACACAGTTCAGTGAACAATCTCTTCAAATTGGCTAATTCTTCCATCTCCTTTCTAACCAACGTACCGCAGACGATACTATTAAAATCAACACCAAATACTCTAGTACTAAAATGGTATAAATTTCCAAAGATCGGTATTCAACAACGACTAGTTCATTGGCCTTACGAGTTAACTCAGGCATACCAATAACCGACACAAGGGAAGACATTTTGAGCATATAGACCAACTGATTGCCAAGTGCAGGTAGTATTCGACGCACCGCTTGCGGCAAAATCACATAGCGCATTGTGTCAAGATAGCTTAACCCAACTGACTTTGCTGCCTCATATTGACCCTTATTAACTGACTGAACGCCAGCGCGGAAAATCTCTGCTTCAAAAGCACTATCTGATAGCGCCAAGGCAAGCACCCCAGCCCAAAATACATTGATCTGAATATCCGCCAGCTGCGGCAGACCATAATAAACCCACAGAATCAGCACCAATACCGGTACTGAGCGCACTATCTCTACATAAGTACGATTAACAGTCCGTAAAAACTTATTATCAGACAGCCCAAGCAGCGCAATAAGCAGCCCAGTAATTATCGAAATACTGATCGCTGTAAGCGATAGCAATATAGTGTAATAGAAGCCAGACAACAGAAAATACAAGTTGTCTCTGCCGGACTCGGTACTGGGATTTACCACATACCAACCCCATTGATCAGAACAGCCACTTAGCAATAGCACTGCGATGATAAGGCAGATTATTCTTACTTTTGAAAAGCCCACAAACTTTCTATGCACCCACATTCGTTTTCCTTACAATGTCTCTTTAATGGCTTCAATATCTTTGTATTTTCTTCAAAAAAGCCTTACATCGCTCAGACTTAGGTGATTCAAAAAATATCTCCGCAGACCCTTTTTCCAGAATTTTACCGTGATCCATAAAAACCATTGTGTCTGCCACACGGCGCGCAAAAGCCATTTCATGGGTTACGCAAATCATCGTCATACCATTGTCTGCAAGTTCAGACATCACTTCTAGCACTTCATTAATCATCTCTGGATCTAATGCCGAGGTTGGCTCATCAAACAGCATAATTTTAGGCTCCATGCAAAGAGACCTAGCAATGGCAACGCGCTGTTGCTGACCGCCAGAGAGTTGCCTCGGATATTTATATGCCTGCTCGGGGATCTTAACCCGCTCAAGGTAACGCATAGCAACATCTTGAGCGTCAGCTTTGCTAAACTTACGCGCCCTTATAGGACCCAGAGTCAGGTTTTCAAGCACCGTTAAATGGGGAAATAAGTTAAAATTCTGAAATACCATTCCCACATTTTGTCGAACCAGCTTAGCGCTACTGCTGCTATCATCTAGTTCGGTGCCGTTGATATAAATTTTACCTTGCTGATGGCTCTCCAGTTGATTGATGCAGCGTATTAAAATGGACTTACTAGCACCAGAAGGCCCGCAAATAACCATTTTTTCTCCCAACTTCACATCAAGAGAAATACGCTTTAGTACTTGGAATTTACCAAAAAACTTACTCACTTGACTCATACGAATCAATGGAGGACTGTTGTTTTTATGTTTAATTGTTGACATATTAGCAACTTTAATTACTCTATAAGTCAATCGTAATGCTTGGCAAAGCTTGATTCTTACCCCTTAGCTCCACGAGTTTCTAAGAAAATTCACTCTCGGGAACTGCAAAATCGATTCATAAGGGTAGCAGAAAATATATTTCTTTCAGGGATATATGGACACAACTCTCTTTCAATAGCAAAAAAACAAAAGAGAATAGATATGAAAACAAAATTACTCTCATTTATAGCATTATTGGTATTGAGCTGTATGCCAAACGCATATGCTGACTCAGCATTAAATGAAGTTCTGGATAGTGGTATGCTCAAAGTTGGCACTACTGGCGATTGGGATCCATTAACAACGAAAGACATTACCACCAATGGCTATAAAGGTTTTGACATCGATATAATGACCCAATTGGCAGAGGATATGGGGGTTAAAGTAGAGTTTGTGCCTGCCGACTGGAAGACCATTGTTAATGGCATCACTTCTGGAAAGTACCATTTAACAGGCTCGGCTTCTGTTTCACCTGCCCGCGCCAAAGCTGCTGGGTTTTCATTGAGCTATTTCTCGGTGAATACCGTACCACTTATTCTTAAAAAAAATGCCGACAAATATAAGGACTGGGATGATCTGAATAAAACTGAGGTGATCATGGCGGCGACATTAGGCACGACTCAGGAGTCTCAAGTGAAAAGTTTTTTCCCCGAGGCCACGCATCACATAGTAGAAGCACCTGCCAGAGATTTTCAGGAAGTGCTTTCAGGGAAAGCAGATGGCAACATCACTTCAAATATTGAAGCCACCAAGTTAGTCAATAAATATCCGCAGTTAATGATCGTGCCAGTATCAAAGCCTAAAGCACCTACGCCTATCGCTATGTTGCTACCGCAGCAAGATCAAATCTGGATCAACTATATCAATACTTGGATCACGCTACAGAAGTCTCGTGGCTTTTTTGATGAGCTTGCCCAAAAGTGGAAGCTGACCAATTAATGTTATCCGTAAATGCTTTTAACTAGCACTTAA
>CAKMZF010000155.1 GCA_929200405.1 uncultured Gammaproteobacteria bacterium
CTAGCGCTTCTAGTGTTACGATCCAAGGTGATATTGTCGTGGCAAAACTTTTTGACAAAAAAGGCCCTAAAGGTTGATATTCCCATGCTTGAATATCTCGTGCTGACCAGTCATTTAATACGCAAAGCCCAAAAACATGAGATTCAGCATCTTCAATGGAAATTGCCTTACCCGCTTCATTTCCTGTGCCAATAAAAATTCCAACTTCCAGCTCATAGTCTAATCGTTTGCAGGGACCATAAGCCGGAGTATCGGCATCTACAGCTTTGGTTTGTGAGTGCGGTCTGGGGAAATCGGTACCGGAAATATTGATGGAAGAGCTTCTGCCATGATAGCCAATAGGTATCCACTGATAATTCGGCAATAATGGATTATCAGGGCGGAACAGTTTGCCGATATTAGTGGCATGATGTATCGAGGTATAAAAATCGGTATAGTCACCAATCACTGCCGGTAAATCATACTCTGCTTCTGTTTGAGGTACCAAACAATTGGTGATAATCGCTTCATATTCAGAACCGACAGCTAAAGCTTTCGAGAGTGCAGATCGTAATGCAGACCAAGCGCTTTTACCCAGAGCCATAAAGTCATTAAGAGTCGGTTGAGCTGCTGCATCTAACGCGGTCTTAGTTGTTGAGCGGAAAATATTGGCATCTTTGAGTGCAGCTAAATCAACAATCTGATCGCCAATGGCGACACCACCGCGAAAGGTTTCAGCACTGCTCTGGCGTCGAAAAATGGCAAAAGGTAAGTTTTGAATAGGGAAATCAGTATTGGCATTGGCTGAGGCTACGAAACTCTGAAGCTCAGGGTTATGAGTGTCATTTAATTCATGGTTTAATTCATTGGAGTTAATCATTTTTGTCTACCATCAGCAGTTGATATTGGGTTGAATATTTCTGTTCTAAACAGCCGAAGAGTCTTCTGTAGCTGTTGGTGTGTTATGCATCCACTGGGCGTGTTTCGGGGCCTTCTTGGTTTCTGCCCATTCGTTCAGCATCTCCCATTTCACAGAATCGAGCTTGTTATTCATGTCATCAGTGGCGGTATTTACCGTAAGCTCTAGTCTATGGCCGTTAGGGTCAAAGAAATAGATGGACTGAAAAATCGTGTGATTTACAGGGCCCAATACCTCAACTCCAGCCGCCTCAAGCTGCACTTTATAGTCTAGCAAATCAGACATAGAGCTGACTTTAATTGCCAGATGTTGCACCCAAATGGGGGTGTTCTCATCCCGTCCCATATCCGGCTGGGTGGGCAGTTCAAAAAAAGCCAGAATATTACCATTGCCAGCATCTAAGAACACATGCATATAAGGATCAGGCTCTCCGGTAGAGGGAACTTTGTCTTCGGCAATCGCTAAAATAAAATCCATTCCCAGATGCTTGCCATACCATTCGACGGTCTCTTTGGCGTCCTTGCAACGATACGCCACATGATGCACACCTGATAACGATAAATTTGGAGCTGACATTAGGCTACCTCTGACTGTAAAGCGCCGCGATTAATCTGATCTCTCTCAATAGACTCAAACAGTGCTTGGAAATTGCCCTCGCCAAAACCGTCATCATCTTTGCGCTGTATAAACTCGAAGAACACAGGACCTAAGAGCGTCTCTGAAAATATTTGCAACAGTAGTCTAGGGCTGTCGCCAGTGGTCGTGCCATCTAATAATATTCCTCTGGATTTCAATTCATCCACAGGTTCGCCGTGGCCGGGAAGACGGGCTTCTAGCATTTCATAATACGTCTCAGGGGGTGCTGTCATAAATGGCAGCCCATTGGCTTTTAATCTGTCCCAGCAGCCAAGTAAATCATCACAAGCTAAAGCAATGTGCTGTATTCCTTCACCATTAAAAGCCATGAGAAACTCTTCGATTTGTCCAGAACCACCTGCACCTTCTTCATTAAGCGGAATGCGAATTTTGCCATCCGGTGCGGTCATTGCTTTTGAGGTTAAGCCGGTGTACTCGCCCTTGATGTCAAAGTAGCGTATTTCTCGAAAATTAAATAAGGTCTCATAATAATTTGCCCAGTAAGCCATGCGACCCCGATAAACATTATGCGTTAGATGATCTAATGTGTGGAAACCACAGCCCTGTGGATGACGATCTGTGCCCTCGATAAATTCAAAATCGATATCGTAAATACTAGAACCTTCTTGATAGCGATCAATCAAATAAATAGGAGCATTGCCTATGCCTTTTATCGCTGGTAGTTTGAGCTCCATTGGCCCGGGGGTAATATCTAGCGGTTGTGCGCCTAGCTCTAGCGCCTTTTGATAGGCGGCTTGAGAGTCTTTAACTCGAAAAGCCATACCACAGGCAGAAGGGCCGTGCTCTTCTGCAAAGTAATGAGCAAGACTGTTAGGCTCTTTATTAATGATAAAGTTTATATCGCCTTGACGATAAAGGTCAGCATTTTTGGAACGATGGGTCGCTATTTTGGCAAACCCCATCATCTCAAAAATAGGCTCTAAAATACCAGGAGTGGGAGAGGCAAATTCGATAAATTCAAAGCCATCTAGCCCCAATGGATTCTCAAGCGTATGGTTAGTGCTATTGGACATAGACATATAAACTCACCTCATTATTTAAATATTACTAATAATTTACAGATATATTGTAAGAAATTACCCACTGCTTTAAATGGCGTTTTTTTCGTGATAATTGGAAATTCAAACAGGAATAATCTAAAATTTTAATTAATATAGGTTATTACTGTTTAAGGATGAGATATGGAATTAGATCGTTATGATTGGGCATTGCTAAATGCACTGCGAGCAGATGGGCGGATTAGTTGGATAAAATTAGCTGAAATTGTAAACCTTTCGCCATCCGCGACACAGCGTCGAGCGCAAGCGCTACAAGAGGCAGGCGTAATACGCCACTACAGTTTAGTGCCAGATTACCCTGCCCTGGGATATATTGTTCAAGCTTTTGTTAGGGTGAAAATAGACAGACACAGTGCTGATGCAGCAAAAGAGTTTAGAAATGCGATACTGCGTTATTCAGAGGTGGAAAGCTGCCATAAGATATCTGGAAATTCGGACTTTTTACTACATGTAGTCGCATCAGATTTACCACAATTTGCACAGTTTCTAGAAAACAAAATTCTCTATCTGCCGGGAGTTAATGATGCCACCTCTTCTATCGTATTGGAGTCTATAAAAGAGGCTGGGAGACCAGTCTAAAAGTCTAAACTTTGTTAGTTAGTAACTGTTTTAGTTGAGGTCGGCAGGAGTTGAGACGCCAACATAGCAATGAACATTAAACAGATGCCTATCAAGTCTCGTGAGCTAATGGCGTCCTGTAAATAAAGCCAACCTGCTAGTACAGCAAAAACAGCCTCAAGACTGAGTATGATTGCCGCGGCAGTGGGTGGTGTAGATTGTTGGCCAATGACCTGCAAAGTAAAAGCAACGCTCACAGAAAGAATGCCGGCGTAAAGTAACTCTACCCACACCAATTGTATCTTTCCGAATGCTGGAATTTCAAAAATAAATGCAGCACAAAGCGCTAAAATAGCAGTCGTTAAAAACTGCACAAAAGAGAGATGCAGTGCATTACCCTTATGGCTGAACTTGCCCACTGCAATGACATGCCCCGCCCAAGCGAGCGCGCTAATAAGCACAAAGACATCCCCTCTAGCAGTGCTATCAAAAGCTAAATCTGCAGGAACGGTTAATAAATATAGCCCAACAAAGGCTAATGCAGCGGCACTGATAGTTATAAGGCTAGGCTTCTCACCGAAGTAAAAACCCAACAGAGGTACTAACACAACATACAAACCGGTAATAAAACTGGCTTTGGCGACTGTGGTGTGGACAATGCCTATTTGTTGTAAAGAAATGCCAACGAACATTAATAGCCCGAGTAATATGCCATATTTCCACTCAGCCTTGTTAATCGACCGCGTTGGCCGCTGATCCAATTGCCGTAATATTTTTATAGCGGGATAAAGACAGATGCAACCAATAGCAAACCTTAGGCCAGTGAAAAACAGCGGCGAAATGTGCAGCATCGCAGTTTTTTGAGGTACGAAAGTAGTTCCCCAAATAAAGGCGGTAAGTAATAAAAGAAGATTGGCTGTCCAGCGCGATAACTTCATAAAAATATATACTTTCTATAATGTGTTAGGGAGAAAAACTAAGTTGTAATTAGCTCTCGGATTCTGGCTTTTAGAGTATCAATCGCTTGTCGATTGCGACCGCCATGCGGCACTATGACGTCTGCATGCTCTTGGGAAGGGCGAACAAACTGATAATACATCGGCCGAGTGGTTGTGTTGTATTGGTCAATGACTGATTCTAGAGTGCGACCACGCTTCTCGATATCTCGCTTGAGGCGACGAATAAAAGAAATATCCAAGGCAGTGCTGACAAAAATCTTTAAATCCATGAGATCACGAAGTGGCCTATTGTGCAGCATTAATATGCCTTCCAATAACAGAATTTTAGGTGCAGAAAAAAACTCGCTGCCAGAGACTCGAGTATAAGACTGGTAAGAGTACAAAGGAACCTCGATTGCACTGCCCTGTTTTAGCAACTGTAGGTGCTTCTCTAGCAAATCATGTTCAAAAGCATCGGGATGATCATAGTTCTGAGAGTGACGTTGCTCTAAGCTGAGATGACTGAGATCTCGATAATAGCTGTCCTCTTTAAGAATACCAATTTGGTTATCGCCCAATTCATTGGATAACTCTGTTAAAAGTGTTTTGCATAGTAATGTTTTGCCAGATCCTGAAGCACCAGCAATGCCAATAATGAACAAAGGAATCTCCTAAAAAATGTACCTCCATCGATGCTAAAAAAAGACTGTGAAATGATGGCGAGTCGCTATTTTACTTACAATAGAGTAATGCAAAGCGGAGTGACTTAAAAGAAAAATAAAAACTAAGGGCTAAGAAAGAAGTATGAAAGTTGGTAATACATCGGTAGAATAAAGTAACCAAAATTGGTAGGTTGTCGGTAGTCTTTCTGAGCTACTTAATAGTAACCATAACATTTCAAGGATACAAACCTTTAGGAACTACTATGAAACAAGCAATTATTTTTTTAATTTTATTATTTGTTGTTGGATTTGG
>CAKMZF010000156.1 GCA_929200405.1 uncultured Gammaproteobacteria bacterium
TATACAACCATATAGTGAGGGAGTTGCGTGATGATACGGTTATTTCTCCTCTGGATTTTTAAGCCACCATTTTTAGCTGCCTATTGCACATTGATCCAGATGGTTTTGGTTTGCAGGTACTGCTCTATGGCTTCGGTGCCATTGTCTCGTGACAGTGAACCAGAGAGTTTGTAGCCGCCAAATGGGGTTTTGATATCACCTTCTGAAAATCCGTTGATTGACACTGTACCGCATGGCAATGCCCGAGCGGTTTTGATAGCGCGGTTAATGTCTTGGGTAAATAAGGTAGCGTGTAAGCCATAGTCTGTGTCTCGCGCAACTTGCAAGGCTTCTGCTGTGGACTGCACGGGCATTATCCCTAAGACCGGCCCGAATATTTCTTCTTGTGCAATGGTCATGTTATTGGTCACATCGGTAAATACCGTGGGTTTTATATAGGAGCCTGTGCGCTCTAAGTCTCCGCCCATTAGCATTTTTGCACCTTCTTGGTTGCCTTTGTGTATGTAGTTCATCACGTTTTGCTTGTGTTCTGGGGTTATCATAGAGCCAATTTCTGTATTTGGGTCTAGCGGATCCCCTAGGGTGAATTTCTGGACTCGCTCACAGATGCGGGCAGTATATTCCTCTACTAATGGCGCGGCGATTATCTGGCGCATGTTAGCTGAGCAGTTTTGCCCGCCATTCCAAAAGGCTGACATGGCGGCATGTTCTATCAGGTCGTCATTTATCGTCGCATCTTCTAATACAAGAAACGGGCTTTTTCCGCCTAGCTCCAGTCCAATACCTTTCAAGTTACTGTCGCCAGAATAGCGCATAAACATCCGCCCCACTTCGGTGGAGCCTGTAAATGAGACAACATCAATATCATTATGCCGGCCTATGGCCTGCCCTGCTGTCTCGCCCATACCCGGCAATATATTTAACACGCCGTCTGGCACACCTGCTTGTTGCGCTAACTCTGCCAAACGCAGTGCTGTTAATGGTGATTGCTCTGCTGGTTTTACAATAACCGAGCAACCCACCGCCAGCGAGGGCGCTATTTTCCATACTGCCATTAAAAAGGGAAAGTTCCACGGCACGATTGCCCCTGCTATACCCACTGGCTCTTTCACAATTAGCCCCAGCGCATCTGGCCCTGTTGGGGCGATTTTGCCAAAGGCTTTGTCGGCCAGTTCGGCGTACCATTGAAAGAACGCTGGCGCTTCGGTACCTATCTCATGTAGACAGTCGGTTATGGTTTTGCCGGTGTCTAAGCTTTCTAGCACTGCCAACTCGTCTGTATGCTTACGCACTAGGTCAGCTAATTTTAGTAGTACTTCTTTGCGCTCTTCGGGGGGTCTTTGAGACCATACGCCTTGCTCGAAACGCTTTCTGGCGACGGCTACTGCTTTGTCTACGTCTGCTGCATCACAGTGGGCAATGTCGCCGATAAACTCCTCCGTCGCTGGGTTGTGACAGCTGAATGTCTCGCCACTGATAGTGTCACAATATTTTCCATCTATAAAGGCTTGAAAGCGCGGTTTGAGTTGCTGGGCGATTTGTTCATAGTCGGTTTTAGTCTTAGTCATTTTGTACTCTCTTACTTTTGCAATATCTGTTGTTTTTTCTGATCGTTATGAGTTATAGAACCGCTTGTTGGCGCAGTGTCCTTGCGAACGCTCTGACATCTTCTATAAGCAGTTCTGGCTCTTCCATGCCGCCAAAGTGCCCACCTCGTGGCATTTCACTCCACTGGGTGACATTGTAGATGCGGTCTACATAGGAGCGTGGAGGCCAAGCAAGCATCTCCGCTGGAAACAGAGCACAGGCGGTTGGCACTTCTACTCTGTCACCTTCTGGAGATAGTATGCGCCCTCCTTCCTCTCGACGACCATAGTAAATCCATGATGCGGTGTTAAAACAGCGAGTGGTGATATAGATCATAATGTTGGTTAACAGTTCATCTTTGCTGTGCGCACTCTCTACATCATCTCCCACCGTATCTGACCACGAGTTAAATTTTTCCACTAACCATGCGGCAATACCAACAGGGCTGTCCATCATTGCGTAACTCAAGGTCTGCGGTCGAGTCGCTTGCTGGGTTCGGTAGCCATTTTCCATAATTTGATCTTCATCAAATTTGGTTTCCCATTCTCTCTCCTCGGCAGTTTGCGGACCATCGGGATGACGCATAGTGAGTATGTTGATATGAATCGCTCGACAAGCCGAGTGTTCATAGCCTAACCAAGATGAGATAGCGCCCCCCCAGTCGCCCCCTTGTGCAAGGTATTCGCTATAGCCCAGTGTTTCCGTCATCAACTTATCTAACACCACAGCCATTTGTCTAGGCCCATAAGGCCGAGTTGGCCGTCCAGAATAAGCAAAACCCGGAAGAGATGGCGCTATGACATCAAAACCATCTTCGGCATTGCCTCCAAAGCGCTCAGGGTGCGCTAGTGGCTCTATCAACTGTTCAAACTCTGCGACGCTGCCCGGCCAACCATGACTGATCAACAATGGCATTGGGTTTGCGCCACTGCCCTTCTCATAGATAAAGTGCATATCAATATCATCGACCACCGCTTTATAGTGTGAGAAACGATTTAGCTGCTGCTCTTGTTTGCGCCAATCAAACTGCTCCACCCAGTAGCTACAGAGCGATTTCAGATAATTCAGATTAGTGCCATATTCCCAACCACCATCATCAGGCATTTCATGCCACGGATAGTTTGCCACTCGTGCGCGAATATCATTGATCGTTTGATCGGGTACTGTGATTGTAAATGGGCGGCAATTTTTCAGGCGCAGATCAACAGAGGTCATTAAAGTTCCTAGTTAGTCGAAATATTGAATTTTCTCTGCTGATAAAATTGCCAGATATAGTGGCATTTAACGAGGGACAGTTTTCAACTAATTAGGTGACAGTTTATAATTTACGGCTGAAAAAGTGACAAAGCAATGCGCTTCAACTTGATTCCTATTGACTATAAAAGCTTCTTAACCTCTTCAGCAATGATTTTCATTCCTGCTTCCAACTTAAGCAAAGGCACAAAAGCAAAGCCCAGTCTAAAGTCGTTGTTTCGATCCGCTTCCAGAAAGAAGCTCTGCCCTTTGTCAATCAACACACCGCGCTCCCTGAGATTTTCCCGCAGCTGTGTGGCATCAAAATGCTCTGGACCGGATAACCAAAAAGAAGTTCCGCCTCTATTTTGAGTACAGTTCAGCATTGGCAGGTATTTGATAATCGCATCTCGCATCAACTGCCAACGCTTTTTATAGCGCCTTTCGATATTACTAAGATGCGCATCATAATAACCAAGCCGCAGAAATAGCGCGATGGTCTCTTGCAATATATTCGGCGGATGTCGAAACATAGTGCCGCGAACAATACGAGCTTGGCGGATAATATCTTTATGCGCCACGATAAAACCCAACCGCATACCCGGAGATAAGGTCTTAGAAAAACTACCGACATAGATAACTCGTTGCTTACTATCCATCGCTCGTAAAGCGGTTGATGGATGTGCCAAAAAATTCATCTCCGCCTCATAATCATCCTCAATAATCAAAAAATCTTTTGACTCAGCCGCTGCCAACAGCGCTTGCCTACGCTCATGGCTCATAGTGACCATAGTCGGAAATTGATGACTGGGGGTGGTAAAAACCAATTTCACTTCATCCGGAATTGCCGAGACCACTAAGCCCCGCTCATCCACTGGCACACCCTGCAACTGATTTCCTGCCATTTTAAAAGCATTAAAACCGCCGAAATAACCGGGATTTTCAACAGCGATGGGTTGATCAAACTGAGCAAAAACCACGCCAAGGAGTGACAATGCATTTTGCGCACCCAGCGTGATTAATATCTCATCTTCATCGGCAAAAATCCCACGAGTTGCCAATAATCGTTGCCGCAGTTGGTCAAGCAAATTCGCGCTGTCTTTTTCCACCGAGTCCCCCATAAGCAAAGGGATATTTTTACGGTTTAGCACCAAACGCGAGCACTCACGCCAACCTTCTACAGGGAATAAATTGGGATCAATTTGATTATAAATAAAGGGATAGGGATATTGCGTCCAGTCCACGGGATTATCCAGCGGAATCATATCAGAGGATGCAAAATGCAAAGAAGCCGGCAACGGCTGAGTCGGTCGATTGTTCGCCTCTAGTTGCTGCATCTGCGCATATGTATTGGGATTAACATAATAACCAGAACGATCAACTGCGATAAGCAGCTCTACATCTACCAGTTGATTATAAGCGGCATAAACGGTATTTCTAGAGATATTTAATTGCTGAGCAAGCGCACGACAAGATGGCAACGGCTGATCAGGAGACAGCACTTTTTGCTTTATCGCAGAGCTAATCATCTCACAGACCTGATTACGCAAACCCAGCTGCGAGTTCTCCGGTAGTTTGAAAGAAATCAGCGATGTTTTACTCATGTCATTGTTATGTTACTGAAACTCTGCCTCCTTATACCAGTATAGAGCGAATGGTCCTGTAAACCAAAAAATATTAAGAATCTAGTTTTCTATGTTAAGCAAATTTAGGCCGTATACAATAAGCTAGGAATATGAAACTACACTACGCAATCAATTTGATAAAAACGCATTTTTTCTTTTAGGCAATTGATAATATATTCATGCCGTTTCTGTTCAGCTTCATCATCTGTAGCCACATTAGCTGTGGCGACAGTTCCATCTAATAATGCCGATGAGAGAATTGATACAACAACAGACGAAGCGAGTATATGCAACAAGGGTAACTTAAGTCCTCAAAGGCAGAGATATTTTCTCGTATGAAACGATCATCTTTACTCTATTCCTCTTTGGACTAGCTATCAATTCTACTCTTCTCTGATGGCTTATCAGCTATGGCTGCCAACTCTTCGGCCTCGGCGCCAAAAACATGTCGCGATAGAAGAGCAAGATTTTTGCTTATTCTTTGGCACAAATTTTTCGTTCAGAAATACTGCTCTTGTCATGTTGTAGTGTTTAACCGTTTAGCTTGACTC
>CAKMZF010000157.1 GCA_929200405.1 uncultured Gammaproteobacteria bacterium
GTCACTTGCTGCGTTATCTGCTTGCATAGTATTCTCCATCTGTATTTCTATAATCCGATGATCGGTAAAAAGTGGTTTAGCTTCTGTGTCCAGTATCTAGTCGTTTTTCTAACCAGATAGAGTATCTGGCCATTAGGAAACAAAAGATAAAGAAGAACAAACCGACCACCATATAGCCTTCGTTCTCAACCGAACGCCAGTCAGCATTGCCTTTAAGGTGCTGGTTATTGGTACCTAAAATCTCAAATAAGCCGACAGCGACCACAGAGATCAAGGTAGTGTCCTTAAATAAGCCGATAAAGGTATTCACAATGCCAGGAATCACGATTTTTAGTGCTTGAGGCAATATAATCAAACGGTGTGCTTTGGTGTAATTTAAACCAAGCGCTGCCGCTCCTTCATATTGGCCTTTATTTAAGCCTTGTAAGCCGCCACGAATAACCTCTGCCATGTAGGCTGCAGAGAACATAGTCACAGCGATAATCATTCTTGGAAGGGCATCAATATCCCAGCTTGAGGGTACAAAGTATGGGAATACCAGAGCACCCATAAAGAGGATAGTAATCAATGGTACGCCACGAATCACCTCAATAACAAGGGTACAAATATAACCAATAACAGGCATGTCTGAGCGTCTTCCCAATGCTAATGCAACCCCAATAGGCAGTGAGAATAGAATACCAGTTACCCCTAGCAAGATATTCAGCATAATTCCGCCCCAAGACTTATAGTCAGAAGTATCCACTAATGGGTCGTAATTAGCAGGATCTGTAAATAGGCTCTCAAAAACAGGTTTTGATAAAGCATCTCCCGATAGTAGCCATACCACAGCCACACCTGTGATTATCCACCAAGCTGAGCGAACGGTGGAGCTCATGCCAATAAATATCGAAGGTAACATCGCAAAACCAAGCAGGAACAATGCCAACATGCCTCGCATGCTATAATCAACCTCGCCGTCGACACCATTGCGCACGAACTGCTCGATAATGGTATCACCGGTTAGTAGGCTATAAGCTGCGAAAGGTAATGTGATGGTGAATATCCATAGGCTATCGCGACCTTTAAATGGTGGTGCCAATGCCGGAACAACAGCTAAGATAAGCCAAATAAATACCAGAATGGGGCGCCATTTCTCGAACTCAGGGAATGCACCGAAGGTAAAGGCTTTCCACCAGCGTTCTTTGGGATAAGTCCAACAGGCCCCGTTATTTTTCTCCGCCCAATGTAGCAGAGGCGCCATTTCAGCTAAGCTGGCTTTAAGTGCCTTAGGGTCATTGTTCTCTGTGGCAGCATCCCATTTTGTTTGTATGATCTTTAAATCAACCTTGTTGAAAACATTTCTGATGTCTTTATGTAGAAATGTCTCAGCACGTTCTGTGGCCGCAGCCTCGGCATGCTTCATTGCTACCAAAATTTCTGGATGATTTTCTAGGTAAAATTCCTTGGCACTGTCATAGCTGGCAGCATTTTTAGCATCATTAAATCGGTATGGCTGATAAGTGCGGATAGTTTCATAATCTACAGCCGTGGTTTTGTCTTTATAGACTCGGCGTATATCAATGACTTTTAATTGCTTGTCTAGGTCTTTGAAAATCGCACTAAGTTTAAGCGGGTCTGCTGCCACCTCTTCCGCAGGCTCAGCCAACAAACCTAAGGCTTTAGAGAACAGCTTGTCGGCTGCTTTGTACTCTTTGGCTTGGTCTTTATTGATGCTGTCGATATTGCGCTGCACAGTGCCAAGAAGCCTGGACTGATTACTCAAATATTTCTGGACTTCTTCTAGCTGCATTGTCTTTGCATTTAGTACATCATCAAGAGCTGGAGACTGGAACAGTACAACACTAGACAGCAATCGCATTGCAGTGTTGTCATAGCCTGATTTGGTCCAGAAGTTAGCAGCTAAAGGTTCTTGGCGGATTGCAGGTGATTCTAAAAGTACTCGCTGTTGTATGCCGGTGGCAAACTCTTCTTCTGCAAAAGCGGAGCTTCTTTGAGCGATCAAGCATTGTTGACTGCTTTGTCCACTGGTAGTGGAGTTTATAAAGCCCCATTTAATCACTGGCGGAATTATATGGCCGAGCCAAATAACAAGAATAATGGTTAGCAGGCTATTGCGCCAATTCGGGAACAGGTTTTCACGGAGCCAACCAAATATCCCTTGAGTACTGACAGGAGGCGCAAGATCAGGATATTCACCAACTGGGTATTCGCGATCGTATTTAACAACTGATATTTTTGATTTCATATCCGGCTCCTATCGCTCTTGAAGTCGCACTGAGCGATTGTAAAAGTTCATTGTCATTGAAATGAGCAATGAAAAACTCAAATATATGGCCATCGCCATCACCACTCCTTGTAAAGCTGCACCTTCTTGCGAAGGAATAGTGCCCATGGTCAAGGCAGTAACTTCGTAAAAACCGATTGCAAAGCCAAGCGAACTATTTTTGGTTAAATTGAGGTATTGTGAAGTCAGTGGCGGAACGATAACCCGCATTGCCTGAGGCACAACAACCAGTTTAAGCATCTGGCTTCTGCTAAGACCAAGTGCACTAGATGCTTCTCTTTGACCGCTAGAGACAGAGAGAATGCCTGCGCGAACAATTTCAGCAATAAAAGAGGAAGTATATAAAGTTAATGCCAGTAGTAAAGCTAAGAACTCTGGCAAAATGGTCCATTCGCTTTTGACACTGAAGCGCGTGATTTCAGGTGGTTGGAAGGTCACAAATTGATCGCCAAAGATAAGATACATTATTAGGAAATATAGGGCGGGGCCGATTATTACACAAGCAAGCCAAATGAAGCCAACGGGAAGCCCGCGGCCAACACGTCTTTTTTGCACGCTGCTATAGATGGTTAATGATATTGCCGTCGCAACCCCAATGCCAACCATCCACCAGAAGCCAGAAAATTTATCTGCGCCGATTGGCTTAACCAAAAAGAAACCTGAGTTGGTGAAGAGATTGCCACCTAATAACGGTATGCTTTCTTCAATGGTAGGGATGCTTTTTAAGAATATCGCCACGTAAATGAGGAATATCCATAATAACAGTGGCACGTTTCTCAAAGCCTCGACATAGACATAGGCAATTTTGTTGATAAGCCAGTTGGGTGACAGACGAGATACGCCGACGATAAAGCCGAGAAGGGTCGCGCAGATGATGCCTGTACCAGCTACAAGTAGTGTGTTTGCTAATACAAGGCCTAGTGCATGCCAGTAGCTGTCATCGCGGAAATGTTCAAAAACGCCACCACTGATATCGATTTTAGATTGTTGGCCTAAAAATCCGAAACCTGAGCTAATGCCTCGTTGAGTGGTGTTGTCTATATAGTTATAAGCTAAGAAGCCAATACTGCTGATAAATAATATCAGCACAAGGGTTTGGAAAAGTGTCGCTCTTGTTTGAGTGTCGCGAAGAAAATTCATGCTGTGTCTACCGATTTAATTATATTGCAAAAATCACAGTTGTAAGAATTGTATTTTTGGGCTGTATATTCAGCCTAATGACTTTTGGGATTGAGTGTTAATTTATTATTTTGTAGTTATGTTTTACTTTCAAGTAGATAGTCATAAGGGGCTCTTTTAAGAACCCCTTATGATGATTATTTAATCATTAATGATTCTGACATTAATTCTGTCAAAGTATCGTCAGGATTAAATTAACGGAATGGCGCTGCATACATTAAGCCGCCATCAGTCCACTGTGCGTTGATGCCACGAGCAAGACCAAGAGGTGAATCAGGACCTACTGAACGAGCATACATTTGGCCATAGTTGCCTTCAGCTGCAATTGCTTGTGCAAACGCATCAGCTTCTAAACCAAGCTTAGTAGCAAGATCGCCTTCAACGCCTAATAAGCGCTTGATTTCTGGATTATCAGAACCCTTCATGTCTTCTACGTTTTCAGAAGTTACGCCTAGCTCTTCAGCGGCAACTGTTGCATTAAGAGTCCAACGAGCAATGTCAGCCCACTGGTCATCGCCTTGACGTACTGCAGGGCCTAGCGGCTCTTTAGAAATTGTCTCAGGTAAGATCATGTGCGCATCTGGGTTTTCTAACTGTGGAAGCTGAGCTGCTAGGCCAGACTTATCAGTTGTGTAAACTTTACAACGACCCTCTTGATAAGCTTGACGAGCTACATCATCAGTCTCGGTAACAACTGCTTCATACTTCATGTTGTGACGAGCAAAGTAGTCGGCAAGGTTAAGTTCAGTTGTTGTACCAGGTTGGATGCAAACAGGAGCGCCATCAAGCTCTGTTGCAGACTTAACGCCTAGATCTTTAGCAACCATGAAGCCTTGACCATCATAGTAGTTAACGCCAACGAAAGTTAGGCCTAGCTCAACGTCACGGCTGAAAGTCCAAGTAGTGTTTCTTGATAGTACATCTACTTCACCAGATTGCAGAGCTGTAAAACGCTCTTTTGCTGAAAGTGGTAAAAACTCTACAGCTTCAGAATCGCCTAAAACAGCAGCAGCCAATGCGTGGCAGTAATCAGCGTCAAGACCAACCCAACGGTTGTTTTCGTCTTGAGCAGAGAAGCCTAAAAGACCAGTAGAAACGCCACACTTTAAAGTGCCCGCTGCTTTTACATCATCAAGGGTTCCCGCTGAAGCTACAGATGCCCCCATTGATAGGGCGGCAACAGCAGCTAGGGCTGTAAGTTTATGCATGATTTACTCCTAATAAATATTAATCAATTTGAATCTGAAAACAATGAAATATTAAGATTACTTGTTTTCAAAATATCGCCGCTAAAGTAACCTATTTTCCTTGACGCTGTCAAGTTATGAGGCTTTCTTATAACCTTACAATGATTATAAATATAAGACTTTAAATAAATTTTGAAGATCATTAAATAT
>CAKMZF010000158.1:0-1236 GCA_929200405.1 uncultured Gammaproteobacteria bacterium
TGCGCTTTTTATCAACTGTAGCGGTGAGTCAAGTTTTTGTGAAACGATTTCTGATTCGCTTAGTGATGCTTCCCATTTATTAGCTCGTGATATTGCTTTTTGTCTCTCTAATTCTGTCAATTGATTAGATAGCAATTGCTTCACTTCAACAGCCTTATTATGATTTTTTCGAGTGGCTAACTCAGCCCATTTGTATCCTTCTATATAATCTGGAATGATATCTTTAGTCCCAAGCATAGAAAATACAGCCAGATTATTATAGGCGTTCACATTACCCAATTCAGCAGATTTTCTGAGTAGGCTCAAGCCTTTCTCAAAGTTTGCTTCTTCTTCAATTTTTCCAAGATAATATAGTAGACCAAGGTTATTTAAACTCTCTGAGTGCTGATTATTCGCCGCCTTCCAGTACCATTGACTAGCAGCGACATAATCTTTATTAACACCCTCTCCTCTTTCGTACATTATACCTAAATTATTATATGCACTGACGGATCCATTAAATGCAGCTTTTTGATACCATGCAGCCGCAAGCTCATTATCTTCTGGAACAACTGATCCTCTGTCATACATATATCCCAATTGAAATTGAGCTTTAACAAAGCCGTCATGTGCAGACTGCTTTAGTAGGGCTATTGCTCTATCTCTATGCTGCAAATCCCTCTGACTTAAGTATATGTTGGCTAACATATATTGGCTTTTAGCATCTCCCCTTGCCGCTGAACTAAGTAAAGTGCTTTGTCCGTTTACTGACGATTGATTAGTGTTTGTGCTTTGTGGTGTACTGGTGCATGCAGTCAACAATACTACCAATAGAAGTGAAATATAGTTTTTGTTCATTACTCTGTTACCTGATTATTTAGACTATTTTAAGTTATTTATTCGCAACTACAGCTCCCTCAGCTGCCGGTTTAGCTTGCTGTTGATTTAATCTATAGTGTTTCATTACTTTTTTCACATAATTTTCTGTCTCTTTATAGGGTGGAATGCTGTAATCATATTTTACTACAGCATTTTCCCCTGCATTGTAGCCTGCCAACGCTAGACTAATATCTTGATTAAACAAATCGATAAGATATCTAAGATACTCTGTTCCACCTCTTATATTTTGTCTTGGGTCAGTGATATCGATAACGCCAAACCTCTTGGCCGTTTTAGGCATAAGCTGCATGTATCCCATAGCACCTTTAGGCGACTTTGCCTTTTCATCAAAGTTAGACTCCACTCTAATGACTGCAT
>CAKMZF010000158.1:1336-4798 GCA_929200405.1 uncultured Gammaproteobacteria bacterium
CCTTCAATGGTAATTGTTTTTATTAGGTTATACGGTGCCGATAGCTCACTAGAGCTGTAAATATAGGTGTTATTTGGACCTTTATATTTATATATATCTTTAGCTAAGGCCGCGTACCCCAAGAGCAACAGAACAACAGGAAATAGTCTGCTTAGCATTTTTTAGTAGAGAATTTTATAATATTTGCTTCAACTGTTCTAAAACATTCTCAGTAACCCCTGTCAGTTTGTTTGAATAGTAGAAATATGTCAGTGATAGACCTATTATGGCAAACAGCCAAATCCCCCATAATGGCATACCTTTTTTTAATCGATATTTGGTTTTCTGAACTGAGTTACCGCTCATTAGAAAGCTGGAAGGGCTCTCGCCTCGTTGCTCTCTTATTATCTCATGTAATCTTGAAATAACAGGCTCAATATCTGCTTCTATCCCTCTATTATGCTCATCATTGTATTTACCTTTAAACCCTAAACAGAGACACATGTATATGAACCCCAGCATATCTTCATATTTACTAGGCTCTTGCTGCATGCGTTCTAAAATAGTAAAGAATTTTTCACCCCCCCAAGTTTCATTGTGATAAACACTTAGTAGTGATCTTTCTGACCAGATAGACTGCGCCCCCCAAGAGTTTGCCATGATCGCCTCGTCTATCACACTACAAAGACAGTAACGATAGGCTAAAATACTGGCATTATCATAGCCTTTATTTCTAATTTCTTGCTCTATTGCCGCTATTTCACCATGAACTTGACCATAGAGAGTTGAGACATTACCGTCATAGTGAGGCAAATTTTTTAATCTAACGATTAATCCAAAGATTGGCGTGGCTGCATCAACCAGCGAATTTACACTGTGGCCGCGTAACTTAAACCAAAGGTCTGTATCAAGATCAATATTCTCTACATGCTCAAAGCTAATCTCGCTCTTTCTTAGTAGGCCAATTTGGTCACCGAAATAAGTTATCTTCTCTGCATCCGTCATCTTTGCCAGCTCTGCTTCCGTAGCATGCCTCATAGCTGGTCGATCCGCACTTGCAAGCGCCGTCTTAATTTCTGTTTCAGTTTCAGCTTCAATTTGTTCAGTTGCCATACTCGACTCCTTACCCTTGCTTAATTGCCCAGAGCTGCATATCTAAATCTTTAAAATCACCAGCTATGTGCAAACCAAATCCATTGGTATCTTGCATTAGGCGATGCCAGATTGGACTCGATTGATCAACCTGAAAGTAGGCATAGCCAGAGTGATACGGAAGTTGTCTAGGCGCTACCGGTAGTAGATTTATTGGAATACCCGGAAGCTGCAAATTCACCAGTTCATTAATTTTCTCTAACGAAGCAATTTTCGACTGTTGCGGAAGTGCAACACGCATAGCCTCCATCGGCATATTCGCTTTAACAGCTAGAATAAAATCAGAGCTAGCAATAATCTGTTTATCACCAACAGATGCGGTATATATACCATAGCTTTTTTTGACAATCGGGATAGAAATGGCTTTGGGTTGACTAACTTCACTCAGAATTTCTCTTAATGCCTGTTGCACTTTCCCAAAACAGAACATAGGGTTTTCATGATCATAGGTTGGAAAGTCATCAGGCAACCGATTATTTTGCGTTGAGAAAGTCGCCAACTCTCCTGCCGTTTGCAGCAAAGTTACATATATCAACTCTGGATGCACTGTTCTTAGCTTTGATAGGTGATTATAAATTGGATGGTATTTATTTAACGTTTGTAAAAACATAAAGTCTGTAACATCAGCTACACCAGCCTGACTCGGGGAACCAATTCTATCGGCTATTCCTTTAGCTCTTACTTTCATCAAACCAGCCACTTCACCAATAAAACGCTTAAGCATAGGCATAGCATTAATGGAGACACTTGTGGGATAAAAAGATTGCTCTTCTAAGACAACGCTTTTATCTTGTCGCTTATCTTTTATTCGAGCAATCGCAATACAAGAGTATGCACTTCTATCATCATCTTCCGTGAGCAATTTACAGTTCAGCTGCCCCATATCAACATTAGTAAAATTTCCATCAACAGAATGTATATCTTTGATATCAGAGCTTTTAATAACAAAACGACTGTTCACTCCCGAGTCTGCACGTTGCATTTCTAAAATGCCATCCGATCTCATGGGAATAGCAAGGTACACTAATTTACCTATTAATGAAATTTCATCAATAGAAAGAGGTTCTGGCGGCGAGCAATCTAAAGGAATGTCAAACGGTGTGCCATCTGGCATAACACCTCTGGCATTCACAATAACAATCTTCCCAAAATTCAGATACTCATTGCTAATCTCTATGGATTGCAAACCATATAAATAATCCGAAATACTATCAAACTTTTTATTTTGAATTGCTTCTTGATAACGGCTTTCTTGTTGAAAGTGCTGAGGCTTCATAAAAAGCCCTTCGCTCCACGCTACTTTATTCGCTATACTCATTCTAATTCTCTAATTTAATCGTGATTTCAGAGGTCTTAAACTCAACCAACACAGGGTATTTATTCCCTGTAGGTTCGACTTTAAGCACTGACTTCCATTTGGCATTGTTGTAATTTTTATAGGCAGCTATAACACCGATATACTTAGTTTCTTCTGGCACAGCGGTGTACTCCACTAATTTGAACTGTCCCGGTAAAAGCTGATAATCATCGTGATCCAAATAAGTCTTACCAAGTGTATCTTCCAAACTTTTCACTAACGACTCATAATCAGATGACAACAGCAATGAATCATCTTTTAAATAAATAACTTTAAAAGAGATGGGCGTTGACTCAGGCTCTATGTTCTCTAGCCTTTGTATGTCTTGCTCAATTTCTGTAGCATCAGACTCAATAGCAAGCAATAAATCTTCCACTTCATCTTCAATAGCATCTTTGTCTTGACCCGTGATAAATATTGATACACCGGGGTTGTCTGTAAATATATTTGGATTTACATCTTCTCTTGCATGTAAACTAAGTAACATTTCAGAAGGGGTATCCTCGGGCTCACCGACAGGAACAGAGGGGTCCATTACTATCTGAGAGGTTTTTTTCACAACTTCAACTACAGTTCCACAGCCCGAAACGCCTAAGGCAAGGAATATAGTTACTATTATTCTTTTATTATTCATTGATTTCATGCTCTGTTTTTTTTAAGCGATTAAGCACTATTTCCAACTTCTCAGCCGCACTTAAGTTCTCAAATTGATTATTGTTATCTTCTGGACTCTCGTTTTCGAAAAGTGTCTGATATGTGGTGTAAATATTCTCTTCATTTAATTGGATAAGCCCATTCTCTAGTGCTAATTGTAAATGATTATCTTGTGTAGGTGTGAATTCACTTCCTATTTCATCACGCTGTTCGGTCATTAAAGATTGAAAAAACTCATCAATATAATATTTTGCAGTTCTTTGATTTCTTTGTGCCTCTAAAAACACCAATTCTGTCACACGAGCTATTGGTAACTCATG
>CAKMZF010000159.1 GCA_929200405.1 uncultured Gammaproteobacteria bacterium
CTCTCAGAAAATGCCTGTAGATCGCTCTCAGAAAATGCCTGTAGATCGCTCTCAGAAAATGCCTGTAGATCGCTCTCAGCAAATGACAATATTTAGAGTAGTAATTACATTATTGACTCTGTTAGTATCCATTCTGATAGGTTTTTTGAGTTTTCAAATGGGAGATACTTTTGATTCGGTTTTCCATCTCCTAGCAGCACCGGTTCCATTGATAATTTGTACACTAATTTTAATTATGACAAGCTATAAAGTCTCTACTATTAAAGAGCTTTTTCTAACTTCATCTACTACTTTCATTACTTCCCTATGGGTACTCCTGTGTATACAGATTATTTGTTCTTTGCTTGCTTTCTTTTTAAATAATCACTTTTTTTTCAGACTAATGCCAACCTTTACCAGCATTGTTCTAGTACCGTTGTTGCTAACTATATTCACTTTTATAATACAATTTTTTAAAGGTAGAAAGCACTGAGTATCATGATGCTTTGCAGAAATTGAAATACAGAACATAGTTTTTCAATTTGGTTAACAATCTGCTCTATATCGAGAAACAGTTTTATATATAGAGAATAGTTCAATACACACATAATTAGACATCGAAACTGATATCAAGTAAGTTGTGTATATATATTGTAAGTCTCGAAAGATTCCTTTCTACTGCTACAATATCCTTTTTTAAAATCTCTTTTTATTATGACAGCATCAAAAAACACTGAGGAACAACAACTAACGCCTCAGCTTACCGATATTAAAAACACCATCACTGAACTCAGAGAAGCGTTGAATTTACATAATCATCGCTACCATGTGCTAGATGATCCCAGCATTCCCGATGGAGAATATGATCGTCTATACCATGAGCTAAAGGCGCTGGAGCAAGCGCATCCGCAGTTTATCACCGAAACCTCACCCACTCAGCGTGTGGGTGCTGCACCAGTATCTTCATTGCCCACCGTTACTCATGTCGTGCCAATGCTATCGTTAGATAATGTATTTAGCGAGCAAGAGTTGGCAAAGTTTATTGAGCGGCTCGCTAAACTGATTGAACGAGATGAGAATATCGCCTTTACAGCGGAGTCTAAGTTAGACGGACTGGCGATTAGTTTGCGCTATGAAAATGGAGTGCTGGTACGCGCCGCAACAAGAGGTGATGGGGTGACTGGTGAGGATGTTACTCATAATGCGAAAACCATCAGAAATGTGCCGCTTCAACTTAGAGGCGACTACCCAGCACTGCTAGAGGTTAGAGGAGAGGTGTTATTGCCCAAAGCTGGTTTTGCAGCACTAAATCAGCAAATGCGAGACGAGGGTAAAAAAGAATATGCTAACCCCAGAAATTCAGCAGCAGGTAGCATGCGTCAATTGGATGCTTCGATAACCGCGACCAGACCTCTAGTTATGTACTGCTATACCATCGCAGAGCTTGAGGGGGCTGAGCTTAGTCAAAGCCATTATGAAGACCTACAGCAGTTGCAAAACTGGGGGTTGAGTATAAGCCCTAATATTCAACAGGTGGTTGGCTTACAGGGTTGTATGGACTATTACCAAGAGATATTAGACAGTAGAGCGGCATTGCCGCATGAGATTGATGGCATTGTTTATAAGTTAGATGACAAAACCTTGCAACAACAGGCAGGCTTTGTGGCCAGAGCGCCGCGGTGGGCCATTGCGCACAAATTCCCCGCTGAGGAAGCAATTAGCACCATAGAGGCGATAGAGGTTCAAGTCGGGCGGACAGGAAAACTCACGCCAGTTGCTAGATTAACTCCGACTATGGTTGCAGGGGTGACAGTGTCGAACGCTACGCTGCATAATCAAGATGAGATTGACCGCAAGGACGTTCGGGTGGGTGATCAGGTGATAATACGCCGCGCTGGTGATGTAATCCCAGAGGTGTTGCGCGTGGTTCCAGATTCCAGAACAGGCGACTTGGCAGCCTTTATCATGCCAGAGAAATGCCCAATTTGTGAATCAGTAGTAGTGAGAGATGAGGGGATGTCTGCACATCGCTGTACTGGTGGCATTCAGTGTCCGGCTCAGCGCCGTGAATACTTTAAGTATTTTGTCAGTCGCAAAGCGATGGATATTGATGGCGTCGGGGAGAAGTTGATTGACCAATTGCTGGTGGCTGAGCTGTTGAAAACACCAGCAGATTTGTATCGGTTGCAACCAGAAATGCTCCTTGGTCTGGAGCGAATGGGCGAAAAATCTGTGCAAAATGCGATTGAATCAATTCAAAGAAGTAAATCAACTACCCTACCAAGGTTTATTTTTGCGCTTGGCATTTCAGAGGTCGGCATCAGTACTGCAGAGGCATTGGTTGCTCATGTCGGTGATTTGGAAGATATACGAGCGGCTAGCGCAGAAGCGCTAGAGCGAGTGCCGGATATTGGTCATATCACTGCAGCGAAAATACAGCAATATTTTGCCTCAGCCGTCCAGCAAGAGATTGTAAATGACCTTTTGAGTGTCGGCATCCATTGGCCTGCTGCAGAAAAGCAAGACCTAGAGGCAGAACAACCGCTTGCTGGTAAAACCTATGTCATTACTGGTTCGCTAGCGTTAGGCAGTCGAGATCAGGCTGGAAGCTACTTAAAAAAATTGGGCGCTAAAGTTTCAGGGTCAGTATCGGGAAAAACCACGGCGTTAATTGCAGGTGAAGCGGCAGGAAGCAAGCTTACAAAAGCCATAGATTTAGGCGTTGAGGTGTTAGATGAAGCCGAGTTTATCAAACTCTTAGCAGAGTACGGAGTGGGTATATGACATCAGATACGGCCAAAATTCCAATAGTTTACGCCTGTGCTAAAGAGTTTGAGAGATGGCAAGAGATAGTTGATACTGCTCATGCGCAGCAATATCGCTTAGTGAGCATGGACAGCCCAGATGCGTTTCAGGCAGAGATAGCGATAGCTTGGTTGCCACCCCAAGGTTATTTAGCCTCGTTACCAAATCTTAAAGTTATTTGCTCTTTGGGTATGGGGGTCAATGGCATAGTAGATGACAACAGCATTGCCGATGACGTTCAAATAGTGCGCCTTGTTGATAGAAGTATTATTGAGCAGATGGTTGAATATATCCTTGGCGATGTCATTCGTGTTAGGCGTAAAGCAGATCAATATCATCAGCAACAGCAGCAATCTCTCTGGAAGCGGATTCGAGTACCTGATGCTCGTGAAACAATAGTGACGGTACTCGGTGTGGGTGAGATAGGCGGTGCGATAGCACAGGCTATGGCGGCGCTGCACTATGAGGTTAGAGGTTGGCGTAATAGCTCTAAAGCGCTGACAGGGGTGAAAATATTCAGCGGTGCTAAGGGGTTGCCTCAAGCATTATCAGAGGCCAACTTTATAATCAATGTGCTTCCACTCACCGCTGGTACTGAAAATATACTAAATAGTCAATCATTGGCAGGTGTGGCAAAAGATGCGCATTTGATTAATATAGCTAGGGGTGCGCATTTGGTTGAAGCGGACTTGCTAGAGATGTTAGCTCAAGAAAAGCTGGGCAGTGCGACGTTAGATGTTACTGCTAAAGAGCCTTTAGCTGCCGATCACCCGTTTTGGCTACACCCAAAAATCCGAATTACCCCACATATATCAGGCATTACCTACGCAACAGATGCGGCAGAGCAGATATTACAGTCGATCTATAGCTTTCAACAAGGGTTGCCACTCAGCAATGTCGTGGATAGAGAGCAGGGATACTAGCTCAGACATTCTGTAACTCTAAAAAATTGTTAATATATAGTCAATAAATTTACTGAGTCATATTGCATTAGATTTTGCGACATATAATTGCGCGTTAAAGTTTTAAAAATCCCTCGGGATAAAGGCGAGATGTGAACAAAAAGTATTCTATAGGTTTCAGTCTGCTATTGGTCGCGGGTTGCTCAAATTCCTCTCAAGAGAGCACTGCCACTTCCGTAAACACAGAGGCTACGGTAAATCATGGTGAGTACGGGTTTGAAAATGATGGCAGAGACCATAATGCACCGAGGTTGCATCAAACTTTCACCGTTGATGCGCTGCCAGCAGTGAAGCAGCTGCAAGACTGTGATATGCATACCGCAATTAATCGCCAGCGTACCTACTTAAATAAGAAATCATCTTCTTATAGCAAGACAGTCGATGGTCTGAGAATTAGCAAGAGCGATATGCTAAGAACCTTAGATGCAGTAGAAGTGTGGGCGCAAAACCCTAGCTATGGCCTATCAGACTTGCAAGCGTATAAAATAGCAGGGAAAGAGAACCACGGAAACGTACAGTTTACTGGTTATTTTTCACCGAAGATATACGTAAACAGTAAGCGTACATCGAAATATCGCTACCCAATCTATGCCAAACCCAGAAGCGAAGGCCGCTTGCCAAGTCGTGAGGAAATTGATTTTGACGGTGCATTGGACGGTCAAGGATTAGAGCTTGCCTACTCGGATAATCTTTATGATTCCTTCTTTATGCAAATTCAAGGCTCAGGCATTGTAGAATTTGTAGACACTGGCGAAGTGGCGACATTCGCCTATCACGGAGCCAACGGGCATAAATACTTTAGTATTGGCCGCCAGTTAATTGATGAAGGTCATCTCACGCCAGATGAAGTCTCTTTAGAAAGCATTAAACAATGGCTTATCAATAACCCCAATGAAGTAAGACGGATATTGTCGCTGAACCCCAGTTATGTGTTCTTCCATAGGAATCAAGATAAGCCCAAAGGAGCAAATGGTCAGCCAGTTACGGCATTTTGCTCCATCGCAGTTGACA
>CAKMZF010000160.1:0-1358 GCA_929200405.1 uncultured Gammaproteobacteria bacterium
CTATCGAGAAGGAATTGATAGTATTCCAATCGTATTGCGAGCCGATGCAAACTTCCGTAATAGTATTGAAGACTTAACGAATTTATCTATTCCATCGAATAACGGCTTAATTTCTTTAGATCAAGTGGCGCGAATTGTACCGCGTTTCGACTTCTCACAAATTAGGCGTGAAAACCAAGAACGGCAGATTATCACTGAAGGCAAAAGTACTGCATTATCAGCAGCAGAATTATTTACCTATCTCGAACCAGCTATTAAAGAAGCACAAGAAACATTAGGAGATGATTATAAAGTGGAAATAGGCGGTGAGCTGGAGGACAGTAAAGAGTCCAATGCAAAGTTAGGTGCATGCCTGCCTTATACTACTATCGTGATGTTGATTGCTTTGATGTTCCAGTTTAACTGGACGAGGCGTGTGCTGCTGACATTTATGACGATTCCTTTGATTCTTACTGGCACTGGTATTAGCCTGTACCTGTTTGGTCAACCCATGTCATTCTTTGGTATCTTGGGCATGATCTCTCTGACTGGTATTATTATTAACAATGCCATTGTATTGATAGATCAAATAGACTTAGAGCGAGCAACAAAATCAATTGAAGATGCGATTGTCTCGGCCTCAAAGAAACGGGTTACCCCTATCTTGCTGACCACCTTTACTACTGTGTTTGGGTTAGTTCCTATGGCAGCTGTAGGTGGAGCATTATTTGAGCCGATGGCAATTTTAATGATAGGCGGCCTTGTTGTGGCGACACCTTTAGCTTTGGTGCTTGTGCCTTGCGGCTATAGATTGTTCTTTAGGAAGGAACTGAAGTAAAGCTAACTAAGCTGAGAAGATCGCGTTTACAGGTTTGCTATTGCAGCAAGCTTGTAGACAGAAACAATGTCTAAAATAAGCTGATTAATTTTTATTGTGGGAAATGAATGTTAGTAATAAAGCCTTCATTAATCCACTGAGCCAAATACTTGGCAGCTTGCATGGAAACAGCTTGATCAGTGCTATTATCAAGTGTTGCTGACTCTGCTAGCGTTTGACAAAGCGTTGCAAAGTCAACTCGATCTTTATAAGCCAGCCTAAAAGCGAGGCTTTCTGTTGCTGAAAGAGATCTATAATTGGCGTCAAGATCACCATCTATATTGCTTCTCCATATGACCCATGTCAGTGATTTCTGATATTTCTGTAGTTTGGGTGGCGTGTTTGTTTGCTGTACAGCCTGCCACATTTCAATACTGTTCCATTGCGCTTCCATGCTAGTTACGGCAGGATGAAATTTAAAAAATAACTCACCCCAACGATCTGCTGGAATCTTGGTGAGAGCATCAAGTGTTATCGCGGGTTTATTATAAGCATCAAAAGC
>CAKMZF010000160.1:1458-4698 GCA_929200405.1 uncultured Gammaproteobacteria bacterium
CGTTGCCGATCATCATGGATATAGGCTTGAAATTGCTGCTGTAACTTAGCGAGAGAGGGCATGATCTGCTTTCAGTGATTGAGCTGATATATGATCTGTAAATAGCATGCGAGCTTTATTCAGCTCATGTAGTAGATCGATGAGTGGAGGGATATTATCATCTCGCTCAATCATCGTGGAAATGGGGCCGGTTTGCGTAAGTATGTAGCGGTATAAGTCCCAGACTTCTTCTACAATATCTGCATCATGGGTGTCGATAATGTAGTCACCATGGTTTTGGTGACCTGCTAAATGAATTTGTTGTACATGCTCCAATGGTATGCCGTCTATATATGCCTTGGGGTCAAAATGGTGGTTGAAACTGCTGACGTAAATATTGTTTATATCCATGAGCAGTAAGCAACCGCTTTGTTTGCAAATTTCACTAATAAACTCCCATTCCGTCATACAAGAGTCGGTATAGCTGCAATAGCTGGAGACATTCTCGATCAATAATCGACGGCCTAATATTTCTTGAGCCTGTTGGATGCGGCTAGAAACATGATCTATGGTTTCTTGCGTATAAGGAAGCGGCAGTAAATCATGAGTATTCCTACCATGTACTCCTGTCCAACATAAATGATCTGAAATCCAAGCAGGTTGAATGCGATCAGAAAGCTTTTTTATGCTTTTTAAGTAATCTGTATTCAAGGATTCGGTAGAACCGATTGACATGGCCACGCCATGCATGACGATAGGGTAGTTCTCTCTGATTTTGTCTAAAAAATAGAGCGGTTTACCACCACAATCGATATAGTTATCAGATATTATCTCAAACCAATCGACATTGGGTTTGTCAGATAATATGGGCAAATAATGTGGTGCCCTGAGTCCTAATCCAAAACCAAGATAATCGGGTTTATCGTTGTTATTCATAGTGGAAAAGATACTACAAAGGCGGCTGATGGACAAACGAATATCCGTTGTTGCCCATCAAGTGTATCTATACAGTCAGGCGCTGGCTTAGATAGCTTTGCCACCTTTGGCGGAACACTCTGCTGCACTGGTGGTGATATAGCCGTGACCTGCGCATTCGTTTAAGCCTTTGCAAGAGCTAGTAGCCGTTTTACATTCACTCGTGCCTTTGCAACTGTTAATTCCGGCACAATGTACGTTACCACCACCAGCTTTAGTCATCGAGTCTTTTGCCATCGCCTCTTTATCGCTGTGATTAGAATGAGTAGCACAGCCCGAGAGCACAAGTGCGGCAGCACTGGTTGCTAGCATCATGCCGTTCTTAGCTTTTGAAGATATAGTCATGTTATTTCCTTTTGTTGGTTTGGTTTTTTATAAACGCTTAGAGCGATAGAGCAAAGTGGTTAATATCACCTCAAGACATATTGCTAATAAGCGTAATTCTATTGTATGAGAAACAATTAATATTTTGTTTGCTATGACTTGACGGAGTATAAAGTAGTTTTTGGTGAGATCAAACGACTTTATTTTACTTATGGTATTGAAAACAAAAAACAAATTGTTCTACTGATCTTCTTCTATAAGAAACGTAGAGGTTGCGATATTTGGTATTGATAGACAAGAAATTTGCAATATCGCTTGTCTCAGTGAGAGACTACCGAAAAATTAAATCAGTTGCTAGAGTTTTTATCTGTAAGGGTTCTGGGCTTGTTTAACATTTCACGGAACAATAGTAGGTATGTGGCTCCCTTAGAATCATACCAATCTTTACATTGCTATAATATTTTGAGTGATGAAAATGGATAAAGTAGAGTGGCAGACAGAGTGGCGGATAGAGAATGACCTTAAAACAGAATCAGTTGTCTGATACAGATTGCCGTAAATGATATACTCAAGAATGTCCAGTGAGCAAAGTTAGTCATAGTTGATGACATAGTATGAAATGAGATATGGAGATTGTAGACAATTGAATAAAAATTCCTCAACCAAAGTATTGTCAATCGCTAGATTGCAGCGAACCAAAGAGTTATTAGATGGTTATATTCGTACGGGAAAAATTCCTAGCTATGCTTGTTTGATTTCTCAAAATCAATCTGAAGTGACCTATATTAGCGCGGGTTATAGAGATGTAGAGCGTGCTAAGACTGTGGAGAGAGATACTCTTTATCGCATATATTCTATGACTAAACCAGTGACTTCTATTGCCATGATGCAGCTGTTTGAGCAAGGGTATTTTTTGCTAGACGACCCCGTTTCGAAGTACATTCCGGCTTGGGATAGTATGCAAGTTTTCGTGCAAGGAAATGCTGACAAATATACGGTATCAGAACCCAAACGAGAAATGACTATTAAAGATTTAATGATGCATACCTCCGGTCTGAGTTATGGCTTTGAGCAAGATCACCCTGTAGATGTGTTATATCATCGACATCAGTTAAATCAGTTGCGAGATGGGGGTGACCTTGAGCATAAAATTAATTTGTTGGCTAAAATGCCGCTGCTTTTTTCTCCTGGTGACAGTTGGAAATATAGTGTAGCAACAGATGTTCTTGGTTATATTATAGAAAAAATATCTGGGCAATCTCTAGACAAATATTTCCAGAATCATATTTTTACTCCGTTAGGTATGACAGATACAGCGTTTCAAGTAGGGGAGGGTAAGTTAGACCGACTTAGTGCCTGCTACGAATACTCTGAGCAAAAGCAAGGCAGGTTGGCATTTACCTTGCAAGATGATTCGGTAAATAGCAGTTATGCTCAAACGCCAGCCTTTCTTTCTGGAGGTGCTGGTTTGGTTGCAACAATTGATGATTATCATACTTTTGCCAGCATGCTCTTAGGCAAGGGCGCACTGCCAGATAAACCAGTTAGCCGTGTTTTAGGCGCCAAGACAATCGAGTATATGACCCAAAATCATTTGCTAGACAATGCAGATATGCACTCAATGCGCTTGCAAGGTTTTAATGAGGCTCCTGAGCAAGGCGTTGGTTTTGGGCTGGGATTCTCTGTCGTTGTGGATGAAGCGAAGTCGAATGTTATGAAATCTACAGGTGCCTTTGGCTGGGGCGGTTTGGCGAGTACTAATTTTTGGGTTGATCCTGCTGAAAATATTTGTGTAACCTTTATGACGCAGTTAATTCCTTCAGATACGTATCGCCTGCGAAATGAGCTTCAAAATACCATTTATCAAGCGTTGTGTTAGGGTTGTTGATGCAATGAATGAATACTCATTGCATCACTTGATGCCTTAGCGTTGACCTTTTCGTGACATCATTTCTATTACAA
>CAKMZF010000161.1 GCA_929200405.1 uncultured Gammaproteobacteria bacterium
ATCCAAGCCTATAAAGACTTTGTTTCAGGTGGTGGTAACCTATATGTTCCTACACCGGATGAAAAAAGCCAATTCGCTAAAGCAGCAGAGCCAGTATATGACTGGTTTAGCAATAACATCCAAGACGGTAAGAAATGGTATGAGTTGCTAAAATCTGAAGCTGAAAAAGCTGAAAAGCTACTAGAAAGCGAATACGCAGATCTATAAGAGCTTATAAGCAACTGAAAGCAAAGTAGCAAGATTCAAACATTGAATTATCAGCTACTTTGCTATCTATAGTCAGACAACGCAAACTCAGCGCAGACCGGCATTTTATTTTACAAACGGGTATAAATGCGAGCGATAATCGGCGATCAGTGTTTTGGCTTCTGCTATTTGCTCAGCAGACATCTTTTTAACGATTTCTTCTTGAGAGACTGCCGCATCAGGATCACCACCAATCGCTGAAAGCACGTACCACATATAGCCTCTCACCAAATCCGGTGCCGTCAGACCCCGACCCGTTTCATAGTACCAGCCAATGCCCGACTGGGCACCGGGATGGCCCTTTAACGAAGCTCTTAAATACCATTCAAATGCACGTCGATCATCTTTCTCAACCCCTAAACCTAAGGCATACATGACCCCAATAAGCTCTTCAGCATCAGCATTGCCCGCTTGTGCAGCAGGCAGCAATAATTTATGCGCTTCTACAAATTGGCTCTGCTCCATCAACTCTCTAGCATGCTCTATATCTGCCATTGCAGGAGTTCCGCAGAGGGTGACACTGGCAATTACCATGCTCAATAATATCGGTCTCAATCCACCTAAACAACGATAAGGTTGATTTTTGTCATTAAAATGCAACATAATGCTCCCGCACAGAATTTCTCACAAACCCCTATGGTAAAGTTCACAACAACATTGGTCAAAAGCACTGACACCAAATTTGCCAAACGCATTAGAAAATTATTCTTCACATCTCTTTGTGTCCTAATTGCACTCGCGCTAAACAACCCGCTGTTTGCCAATACCGCCAGCAACACCGACTTAGAAATCTTGCTGCCCGCACCACTAGAAGCCACGGATTTTCTACCTTTTTCAGAACAATCAGCGCAGGTAGGACAGCTGCTTTTTTATGACCCCCTATTAAGTGGCAATAGAAATATAGCATGTGCAACCTGCCACCACCCCGACCACGGTACTAGCGATAGCTTATCCCTAGGTATAGGTGAAGGAGGCGACGGTCTAGGGCTGACACGATCCCCCGGCACAGGCACACTTGCTGCGACAAGGCGAATCCAGCGCAATGCGCCGGCATTGTTTAATTTAGGCTTTGCTGAAACCCATACCTTATTCCATGATGGTCGGCTCTCTATCGACCTCAATGACCCAACCGGATTTAACTCTCCGGTGGTTGAGTTCTTGCCCAAGGGGCTAAATAACATTATCGCAGCACAAGCAGTGTTTCCACTAATATCTACCGTAGAGATGGCTGGCAATGTCAATGAGAATGAAGTTGCAGGTGCACAAAATACCCGCAGCGATTATGGCTGGCGAATTATTACCGAACGGCTACGGAACAACTCTGAATACCTCAGGGCATTTCATACTGCTTTTGAAGATATACAGCAACCAACCGACCTAGATATAAGGCATATTGCCAATGCATTGGCAGATTTCATCAATGCCGAATGGCGTACATTGAACAGCCCTTTTGATGCTTTTCTTGCTGGTGATAGCACCGCACTTACTCAAGCGGAAAAAAAAGGCCTGCACCTGTTTTATGGCGAAGCGCAATGTAGTACTTGCCATAGCGGAAAACTGCAAACAGATCAGCAATTTTACAGTATTGGACTGCCGCAGCTTGGCCCCGGCCGCACCCGACAGTTTGATTTCAAAGCCCGAGATATGGGCCGCATTAACGAGAGTGATAACGCCGAGGATGCTTACCGCTTCCGCACGCCCTCATTGCGCAATGTCACCCTAACTGCGCCCTATGGACACAATGGCGCTTATAAAGATTTACGAGGCATTATCAAGCATCACCTAAACCCTAAACAGGCACTACAAAACTGGCAATCAGACAATTTACAACTGCCTAAATTTCAACAAGCCGAAGCAACAGATTTCGTTATTCAACAGGATCAACAAGAGCTAAACCGTCTCTATCAATCGATAGACATCACTAACCAAAATTTGAGTGAGAAACAGATAGACTATCTCGTAGCATTTCTCACCAGCCTAACTGACCAATCTAGCCTACCTGGTAGGCTCGGCATACCAGAAACGGTGCCCAGCGGCCTTGCTGTACCACGCTAAACCTCACCTAATAACAGCCAATATCGGGGAACTAACGCTCAAGCATAACCGTAGCGACTCAGGGCAGTTGACCATCCCTCAGTCATCGTTTCTGCATAGCAGTTTTGGCAGGGTATGCATTGATTAGGATATTGCCAACCATCACTAAGGCGAGACCCAAAAAGCTCATTAAGCTCCAGTGAAAATCCTCGAACAGACTGGATAAGCCCAATGCGACTATTGGAAACAGCACTGTCGTGTATGCCGCTTGCGTAGGGCCAATGCGCGCCACCAACGTCAGATAAATAATAAACGCGACGATAGTGCCAATAGTGCTCAAATAAAGCAGAGAAGAAATATAGCGAATATCCAAAGAAACTGTAATAGGCTGTTTAGTTACAACGATCATTCCCGCTAGTAAGACTGAGCCATAAATCATGCCATAAGCTATCGCTGTTTGTGGCTTAATGCCATTATTGCTGTGACGCTTTGAAATCATATTGGCAAACGAGAAAAACAAAGTTCCTAATAACGCTAAGCCAATACCGTGCAAGCTATCCCTGTTAAATTGCGTTCTCTGTAACTCCGGATAAAAAACAATCGCCAATCCGGTAACTCCTAAAATACTGGCCATCACAACTGTCGATGTAATAGCTTCTTTATAGAAAATACGGCTGTTGATTGCGTTGTATACCGTCGCAAATGAAAAAATAATGGATACCAGTCCACTACTAATATAGCTAGTCGCATAATAGAAGCAGACAAAATTCAATGAAAACAGACATACACCCTGCAACGCAATAAAGCCCTGATCAGTGGCTGTCGTCTTTTGCAACTTGCCTGAAAAATAGAGAATAGGCATCAACAGTGCCGACGATAAAACAAAGCGATAAAAAATGGAAACTAAGATTGAGGTTTCGCCAAGTTGAAAATAAATAGCTATCCAGGTGGATCCCCAGATAAGTACAATGCTGATATAAAGAAGTACGTTCATATGAGTCAAAGAGTGCCTTTATTAATGACTACAGCATACTCCATCTAAACCGAATCATTTGCACGATCTTGCGCTTTCCTAATCAATACATCTTGTCAGTAAGCAGTTATATGTCTACTCTCTACGGTAGCATATTCCAAATATCACTGCACTATGTCAAATAATTACCGAAAACATACCACTCACCAAGCTATGGAACAGTCAGGGGCAACCTTGCTAAATAGCTATGCCTTAAGCCATAACTACGCATATAGCCACTGGTTAAATCAAGATACCCAAGTAAGCTATCACGATAGCAAAGTTCACACATTGTCTCTGTATCTTGCAGGAGGCTATGGTACTTCACTACAGGGAGACGAAGCACGGCATGGTTATCAAGGTGCTATTTGCTTATTACCACAAAACAGTGAATCCGTTTGGAATGTCAATGGATCCATAAACTTATGCCATTTTTATTTCACAGACCAATCATTTCGTCGGTATCTCGTAAAAACCCATGATATCGAACCAGCACATATTGAAATACCCGAATTAATATTTAACAAAAATAAAAAACTCAGATCAAATGTTTATAAGCTCTTTCAATCTATCAACCACAATGAATCAAACATAACCCGAGAAGCATCAATTATTAGTTTTTTTGAGCAGCTCTATCGCCAATATAGCTGTACCAAAAAGACACTAAAGTATCACGGTGGCCTTAGCCCTATAATCAACAAGAGACTCAAAGATTATATCCGCCTGCACTTGTCTGAAAATATTAGCTTAAAAGCATTGTCATCCGTCGCCAATTTAAGCGAATATCACCTACAACGCATGTTCAAATATAGCAACGGTATAACACCCCATGATTATTTAATTGAGCTAAGGGTAGATAAGGTAAAGCAAATGCTTGGTAAACATTCCCTTTTTCATATCGCAATCTGCTGTGGTTTTAGCAACCAAAGTCATATGACTCGAACTTTCAAAAAACACACAGGCGCAACTCCATTGCAATATTTAGGGTTAATTCGGAATGTTGATATTAAATAACCATCGACTCTTTACGCACTATCCATGAATAAGCGGATTAAAAATAGCCACTAGAGACCGCACGAGTCTCTCAGACTCTAAACCAAGGTATTCGCAAGTCTTAACAAAGTTCAACTTGTGATCTTCCATTAAGACATGCATTTCATCGTGAGTAATACCAAGAAAGATTTCCAACACTTCGCGAACTTTTCGAAGTCTAAAACTTATCTTCTATTCTATTGATTATTCGTAGTTTAATTTATGGATA
>CAKMZF010000162.1 GCA_929200405.1 uncultured Gammaproteobacteria bacterium
GTTGCAGCGCGACTAAACTGGCCCTGTGTTCGCGTCAACTTAGACGGTCACATCAGCCGCTTAGACCTAGTTGGCCGAGATCTCATCAAACTGCAAGACGGCAAACAAGTTACCGAATTTCAGCCCGGCATATTGCCTTGGGCTATCTCTCGTCCAGTGGCGATGATATTAGACGAATATGATGCTGGTCGCCCTGACGTGATGTTCCTAATCCAACGCTTACTAGAAAGAGATGGAAAGTTCACGCTGCTAGATCAAAACAAAGTGCTGACACCGCACCCACAATTTCGCCTATTCGCGACATCAAACACCGTTGGTTTGGGTAATCTTAACGGCTTATACCATGGGGTAATGAACCTGAATCAAGCGCAAATCGATCGCTGGAATATTGTCACCACGCTAAATTATCTTAGCGCTGAGGATGAAGCCAATATTATCAGTGCCAGAGTGCCAGCGCTGCAAACTGATGAAGGTCAAAAGATCATCAAACAGATGGTTGCACTGGCAAAACTCACTCGCAAAGGCTTTGAACTGGGTGATGTCTCGGTACTCATGTCACCGCGTACCGTGATTAGCTGGGCAGAGAACTACCAACTATTTGGCGACCTTGCCGAATCATTCCGACTGTCATTTATGAACAAATCAGATGAAGCAGAGCATGCCCTAATTGCCGAATATTTCCAGCGTTGCTTTGACCAAGAACTAGAGCTACATGGAATTTTTAGTGATAGTGATAACGTCGAATAGCATCAATCACTAAACTTAGAACAGACAACCCGCATGACCAACAGCGCAACGAAAACTAGCGATAATACAGGTAATACGGCAACACAGCCGCACAACTTTACCCGCCAAGAGCAGGTAATCGCGTCACTGTGCAGCGCCTCTATGCGGGCGATAACCGAAGAACCCGATTTATACCTAACGGGTCTAGGCGTGTTGGCGGCAGAACGACGCTACCCCATACATGCGCCACATCTGCAACGTCACCATGACACCGCAGACCTGACCGCCAGCAGAGCAATCTCTGACAGCATGGCGCTGCGAATCCGCCACAGTGACTATCAGCTACACCGCTCCCTAGCGCCCGACTCACGCATAGAACGGTTGGTGTTCGAGCTGCTAGAGCAACTGCGCGTAGAGGCACTGGCTGACAATGATATGCCGGGGCTACAAGCCAACTTGCGGCAGCGTTTCTGCCATTGGTCATTAGACTTTCATCACTCCGGATTAACCCAAACCACCTTTGGTATTTTGTTCTATACCGTAGCGCAAATCTGCTGGGCGAAAATCAACATCACCAATGTACTAGAAGAAACCGAAGACCTGATCGAGTCTACCCGTTTTACTATCGCCGCGGATATCGGAACTGATCTGGCGCAACTGCGCCGCAATATCCACGACCAAGCCCAATTTGCCAAGCACGCCCTGAACATCGCCAAACTCGTCACCCACAATAGTGCCTACAATGACGATGACATCACAGAACAACTGGCCGCAGCGCAAGACGACGAAGAGCAGCCAAAAGATGGCAAACAAAAACCCTTTGGATTGCTACTAGAATTTGATGACAGCGAAATCTCCGCAGCCGCAGAAGCACATAGCGGAGACAGTCGCGCTTTTGCCGCCAGCCAACAACAATACCGAGTTTTCACCGACAGCTTTGACCTCACCAAAAATATTAAAGAACTGGTACGACCAGCACTAGTGCCAGACTACCGTCAACGTCTAGACACCCTATGGTCACAGCAAAACATCAATGCCACCAGCATGATTCGCCAGCTCCGCGCCTTGCTAGCCACACCGTGGCGAGATGGACAAGAATTTGGGCAGGAATCTGGCTACCTCGATGGTAGAAAGCTCAGCCGCATCATCAGCTCACCCAATGAGCGCCATCTATACTGGGAAGTACAGCAGCGCCCAAGAGCCAACACTGCCATCACCTTTTTGCTCGACTGCTCCGGCTCCATGAAGCACCATGCCGAGTCGATATCATTGCTGATAGAAATGTTCTGCAAAGTGCTAGAGCGTGCCCATGTCGTCACCGAAGTGCTAGGCTACACCACCAAAACATGGAACGGCGGCCGCGCAGCCAAGCAATGGCAGAAAGCCGGCAGCCCCGAACTACCAGGCAGACTCAACGAACGTCTGCACATGGAAATCAAAAGCGCCAACCAGCGCTTAGTCACTGTCAAAGGCAATATCGCCTGCCTACTGCACACCACCGGCTATCGCGAAAGCATAGATGGAGAAGGGTTGCTATGGGCAGCAGAGCGGCTCAACCAATTAGACGTAGAGCAGCGATACATCGTGGTATTAACCGACGGTTCGCCTATGGACGCTGCCACTCATCGCTGTAACGATGAGTTTTACCTAGACAATCATTTAAAGCAGGTTATCTCTGGTTTAAAGCCATCTAATATCGGGGTTATGGGATTAGGTGTCGGCCTCGATCTAACGCCGTTTTATCATCACAATCGCATTTTAGATTTTGATAATCAAAATTTGAATCAGCAGTTTGGGGAGTGGTTTTCTTTGCTTAGAGAGGTCGTGTTGCATCGTTGATGTCGATGTTAGTTAGCTATTGAAGCAACATTGTTTCTGGCTTAGTGACAAGCTCGACCATTGGGGATTTAACGTCTTTTCTTTCTTGTTACTTTTCTGAAAAGTAGCGTTAGCAATGAGTTTGATTAGAAATTGCAATATTTGAGGTTCAGTGACAAGCTCCACCATCGGGGATTTAAAATTTTTTCTTTCCTGTTACTTTTCATAAAGTAACCAAAACTTACGCCTAATGAGATTGCCCTACGGGAAACTGAATATAGTGCCATTTCTTGGCGTCGAGGGGAAATCGCTGACACGCTCAATGGGGTGCTGAGCATGACGGAGGCTCATCCTCTCCTTCATCCAAGTGAGCCCAATATTCAGTCAATCTCAAAGTTGTGGGAAAAGATACTTTTAATACCAACTCATATATAAGACTGATATATTACGAACTTTATTTTTAAATAAAAGATTCATATCGTATATTCTTTACATCTTTCCATTAAGAGAAAACTATGCATTCACCATCAATACAAACACCGAATAAATGGTTTGCAGCTATTTTAGGCGCACTTTTTCCCATTTTTTCATTTATATACCTTTCTAAATGGAAGTTCGTTTTTGTCGCAATTATTTATTCGGTTATTCAAGCCTTTTTTTGGCCATTCCAATTTAGTCAATCTGGATTTGGGTTAATCTTCAGTCTAGTGATTAGTCTTATTTTTTCAGTAGTGGCATATAAACTAGCAGAAAAAACAAAATTTGATACTCCAAAGTGGTACAACAAATGGCAAGGAATTTTAGTACTTATACTTTCTACCTTAGTACTAATACTTTTCATTCGGACATTTGTTTACAATTTTTATAGAATTCAATCATCCACCATGAATCCTGCTCTTATAAGAGGAGATCAAGGGTTATTCCAAAAACTAGGATATGGAGAATATGATCTCTTCGGCTATAGCATTTTAAAAACACCTGTAAGCAGTAGAAAACGACCTAAGAGAGGAGAAATTTTTTCAATTAAATCCGTTAATAATAAATATACGATTATTGCTCGTGTTATTGGACTACCCAATGATAAAGTAGAGTATCATCAGAAAAAACTTTACATTAATGATCAATTAGTTACAGGGGACACTATGCCTTATCAATCCCCAACGGATGGCTCCATTTTTTCTGCAGTCGAAAAAATAGATGAAAATGAATATACGGTTCAATTTCTACAACCTAGTAAACCCCAAGATAAAAGTGTGAGTCTAATAGTTCCTGAAAATGAATATTTTGTGATGGGAGATAATCGCGATAATTCTATTGATAGCAGACGTTTTGGAACTCTGCCTAGTGAAAACTTTTTAAGTAAGTTAATTTATTCGTGGTAATTATGCCTTAATACAAATAAATTACGCTGTGTAATCCTTCATCACGACTCTGAAATTGACCGAATATTGCGCTATTTCTTGGATGAAGGAGAGGATGAGCCTCCTTCATGCTCAGCAATCCACTGAGCGTGATAGCGATTTCCCCTCGACGCCAAGAAATGGCGCAAGATTCTGTTTCCCGCAGGGAACGTAGAGATAGGACATATATGAATACCTCCCTTGCGGTCAAGCGATAAATTGTCTGAGTTGAAGATTGCAGTCATATATCCGGCCATCGATGGTCATAGAACATTGTCTGACCGGCCACACTGTGATTCGCTACCTAGTTGACTTAACACCCAACCGGCTATTGATAAGCCTATGTCCTAGTCAGTCACAATCAGGTTCGATCATTACATCTCAGATTATCATCACCTTAAGCAATCGAGGCGGGTCT
>CAKMZF010000163.1 GCA_929200405.1 uncultured Gammaproteobacteria bacterium
CATGAAGATCATGCCGCTAAAGCTGAGCATGCAGAGTTTGTTGCAGAGTTTGAATTGCAGTGTCAGCAGCTAGATCAGCTAACCGCTATTGATGTTGCTTTATTCTCTCTATTCTCAGGCCTAGAAGAAGTTAATGCACAGGTAATTTATGCAGCAGGACAGCTCAAAAAAGAATTGGTGAAAGATGATACGCGTATAGCATTACCTCAGTAACATAATAAATATGACTTCTAACACAACGCTTGCCACGCCTCTTGTCCGATTAACGGATGTTGAGTTTAGCTGGCAAGCTAATGCCAAGCCCAGTATTCACTCTGGGCAACTCACTATTAATCAGCAAGAGCATGTTTTTATTCAGGGAGCTTCTGGCTCTGGCAAGTCCACACTCTTGAATATTATCGGAGGCATTGTCACGCCTCGCAAAGGTCACGTTGAGGTACTTGGACACGATCTATTACGACTTAAAAAAATTCCGCGAGATCGTGTTCGCGCCGATCATATCGGTTTTATCTTTCAGCAATTTAACTTAATACCTTATTTATCGATTATAGAGAATGTCATTCTACCCTGTCGTTTCTCTAAGGTTAGAGAACGCAATGCTATTCAACGCTCTGGCACCGTAAGAGAGGAAGCGCTTTATCTGCTAAATCGTCTTTACTCAACATCCACACCAGACTTTAACAAACCAGCTCGGGAGTTAAGCGTCGGACAACAGCAGCGCATTGCCGCTGCCAGAGCACTGATTGGTCAACCGCAATTAATTATTGCCGATGAGCCGACTTCCTCTCTGGATTACGATGCACGAGAAGCGTTTTTAGATTTATTATTTGATGAAGTAAGAGCCAGCGGTTCAACGCTGCTCTATGTTAGCCATGACCCCAGTCATAAACATTTATTTGACAGGGTTATCGACATGTCATCTATCAATAGCTTATCTTCGTAAAACTCAGGAATTAGTGGATTAATAGATTTATGAATTTACGCACACTTGCTTGGAAAAGTTTACGCAGTCGCCGCTCGACAGCTTTGCTCACCGTTATCTCAATTTCGGTAAGCGTATTGCTTTTTTTGGGCGTTGAGAGAATACGAGTCAATGCTCAATCAAGCTTTGCCAACACAGTCTCTGGCACTGATCTTATTGTCGGAGCACGTAGCGGCTCTATTCAACTCCTGCTTTATTCGGTTTTTCGGATTGGTGATGCCACTAACAATATCAGCTGGGATAGTTACCAAACCATTGCTAAAAACAAGCAGGTAGATTGGGTAATCCCCATTTCCCTTGGCGACTCTCATCGAGGGTTTCGGGTAATGGGCACCAACAAAGCTTATTTCGAGCATTTTCGTTATGGTCAAAAAAATCACCTCAGTCTCGCCTCAGGCAAATCGTTTGATGGGATTTTTGAAACCGTAATCGGCTCCGAAGTAGCAAAATCACTAAACTATAAAATAGGTGACCAAATAATAATCTCTCATGGCACCGTTAGCACCAAATTCACTGAGCACAAAGACAAGCCCTTTGTGATCAGCGGCATTCTAGCGCACACCGGAACTCCTGTTGACCGAACCGTGCATGTCAGTCTAGCTGGCATTGAAGCCATGCACATTAACTGGCAAGGCGGCTCAAAAAAGCGTCGAATTGTTAGAGAACTTACTGAAGAAAACCTACAGCCCGAGTCTATTACCGCGTTTTTAGTGGGCCTAAAAAGTCGAGTAAAAGCCTTTAGTTTGCAAAGAGAAATCAACGACTATCAAGCAGAACCGTTATTGGCCATTTTTCCGGGGGTGGCATTACATGAGCTGTGGCGATTAATGTCCGTAGCAGAAAAAGCCTTATTAATCATCTCGATATTTGTTGTCTTAGCAGCATTAACAGGCATGCTTGCAGTCTCGCTAGCAGGGCTAAATGAGCGACGCCGAGAAATTGCTGTACTGCGCTCTATCGGCGCCAGTCATTGGCAAATAATGAGCCTACTGATTACCGAAACTGTCTTGCTAACCTTAGCAGGTATCTCGCTGGGTATAGCAATGCTGTATATTTTCATCTTTATAGCACAGCCTTATATCGAAGCAAATTATGGACTTTTCCTGCCAATTACCTGGCCTAGCAGCAGAGAACTGATGATGGTTTCCCTATTACTAATCGCTGGCTTACTCATCAGCCTCATTCCGGCTTATAGAGCCTATCGAAACTCTTTGATTGACGGCATGTCTGCCCGCATCTAAAACAGGATCACACTAATGAAAACTCTTATATCACTCATGAAAAGTAAATTAATAATACTACTCCTCGCTTGCTGTAGCCTACAAGGCCTGGCCATAACAACCGCGCAGGCAAGCAGCAACTATACAAAGCTGAGCTGGGAAGATCTCGTTCCCCCAAATTGGGACCCAAACAAAGTTTTCTATGATATGACAGAGGAAGAGTACGATGCCCTGACTGATGATGACTTTCAGCGATTAAACGCAGAAGTGCAAAAAATGTTTGACGAAGCACCAGTTATCAACTCTCTAGACGGCAAGAAAGTAAAGCTTCCGGGATTCATTCTGCCTCTAGAGTTTAATCAAATCGAACTCAAAGAATTCTTGTTAGTCCCCTACTTTGGCGCCTGTACTCACACGCCACCGCCTCCAGCAAATCAAATTGTATTTGCAAAATTTAACACCGCGACTAAGATTAAAGATATCTACTCGCCGGTATGGATATCTGGCACATTAGAAACCAAACGCGCCAACAGCGAACTAACAGAATCAGGAGTAGCAGATAATTTGGAAGTAAACTCAGCATACTCCATGACAGTCGAAGCCGTTGAGCTATATGACGAGTAATCCCCATAAACACAACATAAAATAATATTAACAGTGGATTGAGAAATCGCCATCCAAATCGCAATCCTCTGTTAACCTCTGACTATCACTATTACTGATCTACTGCTTTATTACGACTTATAAAAACGATCGAGTCTTTTTAATTAACTCTTCCAGTAATTATTCGCAGCAGCAACTGTTTGAAAATTAGTCGCCACCACCTGCGAGGTCGCAATCAAGCTATCCGCGCTTTCAGCATAATCTGGTCTTAGCTTTTGTCTAGCCTCATCTGAAGGTAAAGTATATTTCACCCCCATTCTTGACAGCTTTATTGCTAATTCAAAACCCAGTTGTGGGTTCTCTGTCTGCAAACTATTTAACCATTGATCGGACATAACGCTCTCCAAAGTATCGATAACACAAAAACAAAAGATATAAAAAAAATATATCTTTAAGCCAAGCGAAAATTACCTTACTTTCACCAAGAAGTCTATCTTTTCTAATCGCGCCTTGACTATACTGTTACGTTTTATGTAAATTTATCGTGCACTAGCACACTAAGCTGCTGCTCCAACTGCTCTAAGCGCTCTTGATTAGAGATAATTTTGCTCAGTCCCTTGCCCAAACCAGACACTTTAGCGGTTAAGCTAACCTCTAGCTGCTCAAGCTCCGCTGCACTGGTCTCAAGTTGTTCTGTTATTGCCTGAGTGGCCAATTCAAATCTATGCCTAAATAACTGCCCTTCTTTATCTAAAAACATCTGTAATAATTGATCCGGATACAGCGATAAATTTCGACCATCGACCCTGATCTTATAAGTACCGCCTGCTGTGCAATAGGGCTTCTCTGAACCGCTGGGAATCTCAATCCGAAAGAAAGGCTTATCACCAACGTTTTCAATATTGATATGAATCTGAACAGGCGGACTACAGGACAAAGCTTTGCTCATTAAAGACATTCGCTCTTTGTCGCCCACTGCACAACCTTTTACCACCCCTATTTGCTGACCACTGTCACTCTCACCTTCGGCAATGCCCAGCAACAAGGCCCCACCCGTTTCACAATTAGCAAATGACACAAAATCATCTGCACTCACCCCGTTGGGACTTTCTTTGTAATCACACTGGTGATTCTCACCATTATCCAGCAACTGCAGCGCCCGCTGACTGATATCATGGCGCTCATGGATATCTAGCATCTCACCATGCCTAACTTGATCTGGTGATTTTTGATGTGAAGGAATATTAGTATCTGTCATAAATGAAATTTAACATGCTTTTAGATATTTTTTCCAATCAATCTTCTTCATCTTCTCATTCATTTGTTTTTACCTAACGTATAAAATACCTCATCTAAGGTCATTTTTAAGCAGAAAACTAGTTAAAGATAGAGTTCTGATAAAGGCCATTTTTAGCAAAAAAACTCGGAAAAACTTAAAAATAAAGATAAAAATCAATAAAATTAGCAAGTTAAATCATTTCTTTCAATTTTGAGGGAATGTTCCCCAAAACAGTGTTTTTAGGCCATTTTATGCAAAATAATTCA
>CAKMZF010000164.1:0-2537 GCA_929200405.1 uncultured Gammaproteobacteria bacterium
TGTAAAGGATGCTTTCGTCTAGTTTCATTAAAGCGCTTTAGAATTGACTCTCTATTGGCTTCTAGAAATAGCACCGTGATATTGAAGTCTGACTCTTTACTGATTTCATTGATGAGTTGTGAGAAATCAGAGAAATCATCGTCTAAATTTCTAGCATCTATACTAACAGCGACTCGGTTTTTATTTTCAGTTTCTGCCAATGTCCAGCTCAAGGCACTTAACATACTAACCGGAATGTTGTCCACGCAGTAATAGCCAATATCCTCTAGCGTGTGCAAAGCTGTAGTTTTTCCTGAGCCAGATAGTCCACTGAGTATGAGTAGTTCACGTTTCATAGTTGACAAGATTAGCTAAGTGGAAAAATATTCTGAAGGCTTTCGATGAAAAAACTGCAAACAGATTTTGAGGCTGTAGCTGAGCGTAAGAAATCTTGATTTTGTTTGTCGTTTAATATGGTGGCGATGGCAGCTAGCAGCTCTAGATGAACTGCATTGTGTTTTTCGTTATTTTTTTTGACATCAGGAACCAAAAGGCCAACCAAAATATCAACACCCTGTTCATCAGGGGAGTCAAACTCAAGTGGAGATGTAAGCGTCAAAATAGCAACCTTAGGGTTGTTAATTCCCATGATGCGGCCATGCGGTACAGCGCAGCCTGAGCCAACAGCAGTACTGCCGAGTTGCTCTCTCTCAAAGAGGGCCTCAAAGATATCTAATTCATCAAAATTTTCGTCGAGCTGTTCGATCTCGGCATCAGATATGCTCGTCATTAATAGGTCGGCAAGATTATGAAGCGTGCGTTTTTTGCTGGAAATCTCCTGAGTCAGGCCAATTTGTGCAGGTGTAAGAGAAACGGGCAGTTTGTCACTGCCCGTAGATTGCTTTAATTGATTGGTATCCGTTAACATGACTTTAAATGACTTCTAATTCCGCATCATCTATGTCATCGCTAGAAACCCTATGATCAATTTGCTTGCTGTCTGCATGGTGGTTGGTAAGTCGATCTTTTCGTCGCCTGACTTGTTTGTCTATCTTGTCAGTCAGGTTATCAATGGCCTTATACATGTCATTGTGCACTGCGCTTGCATGAAGTGTATCGCCTGCAAGGTGCAGCGTCACTTCTGCTTTTTGCTCGTTTGGCTCTACTGTTAGAATCACTTCTGCGATAGTAATCTTGTCATAATGACGTTCTACTTTTTCAAACTTTGATTCAACATATCCACGTAATGCTTCGGTAACTTCTACATGATGGCCACTGATTGTCATTTGCATAATCGACTCCTTTGTTTTGGAATAATGCCTCTTCATCGTAGCTCTTACAATCGAAAATGCCAACCATTTTTTCAGAGAAAATACTTAGTAATGCGATTCTGTCTCTCTAAATTATTGATTTTTTATATAAGTTGGCGTTGCTTCTAGCGTAACTAGAGGTTTGGGATTTTTCTATTCCTAGAATTGGCTATTTTTAAAGCAAGGCGATATTTGGTTACCGCTCTTCTGGAGATATTAATGCCTGTACTGTGCATAGCATTAGCAAGTGCTTCATCGCTCAAAGGTGATTGAGCAGGCTCTTGTTTTATCAAATTAAGCAACACGAATTTAGCATGCCTATTGGTCATGTCTGGTTGCTTTGGTAGTGCTGCTGAAAATAACTGGCGAATAGGTTCTACTCCCTGTGGTGAGGAGATATATTTATTGGCAATTGCTCGACTAAGCGTAGATGGGTTTACTGTTAGCTGCTCTGCGACTTGTGAGAGTGATAATGGCTTTAAATGCGCCAGTCCCCAGGCAAAATAATCTGCTTGCAGCTGCGCTAATAAATTGGCGATTCGCTGTAAAGTGCTTTGCCGAAAGTCTAGGGCATTAATAATATTATCTGCCTCTGCTCGGTTGCTTTCTAGCCATTCTTTAGCGTCATTATCAGCGCTTTGTTTTTGAGAGGAGATATTGCTTTTAACCAAATTTATCATGGTTTTATTTAACTGTAATTTATGGGGTTGGTTGATAACTTCAGCCTCAAAAATATTTGCTGTTTCCTTGCTAGCAAGAATTACAATATCAGGTTTAATATAGTGATTATCACTGCTGTGGAAGTCATACCCTGGTCTGGGGTTGAGCTGTTGAATTAGCTTATAGGCATGTTCTATTGTAGATTTCTCAGTGGTTAGTATATCTGCTAAAGCGGCGATACAACCTGGGTAATCTGCTAATAAAGCAAGTTGATTAGTGATTAGCTCTATTGCAAGATTTTGCGCAGGGTGGTTTGGGTAATCTTGAATCAGCTGTAGAGTAAGGCACTCTGTTAAACTGGTAGCCCCAACGCCGCTTGGCTCTAAGCTTTGCACAGCGTTTAGAGCTAGCTCAAGCGTCCGGTTGCTAAATTGAAAATCATTGATAAGCTCAGCTGTGGGTGTTCTTAGGTAACCATCTTCATCTAAGGCATAGATGATCGCCATCATCGCTGATTTGGTGGGTTCCTCTTCTGGGCTATAATCACACTGCCTGCTCAGGAAATCAGTTAATGTTTCTGCGTGTGCT
>CAKMZF010000164.1:2637-4242 GCA_929200405.1 uncultured Gammaproteobacteria bacterium
TTATTGAGCGATAAAGATTGATGTTGTTGTAAAGCGAAAGTCGGCATATTGACTATGTAGTTGCAAAGGAGTAAGAAAGTAAAATTTAAAGATTGAAATTTTCCCCGAGATAGACTTTTTTGACCAATGGGTTTGAGACTAATTCAGCGGCTTGCCCTTCGGCAATCACTTCGCCATTATTTAAAATATAAGCGTGGTCACAGATGCCAAGCGTTTCTCTGACGTTATGATCGGTGATTAAAATACCAATGCCTTTTTGGCTAAGACTTCTAATCATGGCTTGAATGTCTTGCACAGATACCGGATCTACTCCTGCGAAAGGCTCGTCTAAAAGTACAAATTTGGGATCTAAGGCTAGCGTTCTGGCAATCTCAACTCTGCGTCGCTCCCCGCCAGATAAACTGCTACCGAGCTGAGATTGGATATGCTCTATTTGGAAATCCTGTAGTAATGCCTTTGCTTTGTCTTTGCGTTGTGCTCTGGAGAGTTGTTTGTTTAGCTCCAATACTGCCATCAGATTCTGCCATACTGTTAAGCTTCGAAAAATAGAGGATTCCTGTGGTAAATAACCTATTCCCTTTTTGGCGCGACGATGAATGGGTAACTTGGTAATGACGTCACTTTCTAGTGAAATTTTTCCGTCATCAGCTTTAATTAAACCAACCGCCAAATAGAAAGAAGTTGTTTTACCGGCGCCATTTGGCCCAAGCAGTCCAACTACTTGGCCTTGTTGTACAGAGAAACTGGCATTGTTGACAACCGTTCTACGACCAAACTTTTTAACTAAATTTTCGGCACGTAAAGTAACAGGCACAGTGTTTTGCATGGCTGGTTTATTTAGATGGTGTAGGGGTGATTCTAACAGTAACACGGCCTTTGCCTTGGTTTCTGGCAATCAAAGCGGTAGTAGCGATATTGTATAAAATTAAGTTGCCCGTTATCTGATCTTTTCCTTGGCTAACTTTTGCATTTGTTAATACTTCAAGCTCTTTTTTCTGTACTCGGTAGATGATTTTTTTGCCGATGCCAATCATTCTGGGCTCTCCGGCTTTGTGCTGCATAGAGAAGTTGACTGGGTTACCAGTCGCTTCTATCTTAGAAAAATTGCCATCTTTATCCAGTTTTACGGTCAAGATATCAGCAGTCAATTTTAAACTGCCCTGAGTTGCCTCAACATTGCCCCTGTACTCGCCCCAGCCTTCGGTTTGATTATATTCAAAGTTATCGGCGACAATATCTATAGGTTGCTCAGCATCTTCGGGAAGCGCTAGTGAAGATTGTGGGCTACCTATAACAGTTAATAGAAAGGCGGCATAGCAGCATGCTTTGCGTAGATTAGTTCTCATGGCTATTTCTTGTTTCGTGTTTTTCATTGTGCTGTTAGTGGGGGCTTTGATCTGTGCTTATTTTTGAATCTGGAGTCGGTACAAGCATAGCTTTTACATCTCGTAATAATTTATATTCTTGGGTCTCTATATTGGCCCTTAATCCAATGCCACTAAACGTGCTTGCCCCACGAGTAATAATCGTTGGATGTTCATTGCTGACAAGTTTGCCATCTATATCATAAATCAAAGCTGAGGATTTGATAAACGTCGGCGGAAT
>CAKMZF010000165.1 GCA_929200405.1 uncultured Gammaproteobacteria bacterium
GTCTAAAAAGCCCGGTTTATCCGGGTTTTTTTATGTCTTCATTATCAAAAACTCAGAGAGTTATCATTTGATAGCATCAATATCGATTTCCATAAATCTGATCAGAAGTTTATAAAGGCTGATTATTTGAAGTTTATTTAGCCGTCAGAATGGATGTGGGTAATAAAGATAAGCCAAGTTGTCGCATTGCGTGTTGTGAGTAACAACAATGGGGTATGTGGTTACCTCTAGATTTATTCTAAAGAGAGTAATAATTCAGCTGTAGTTGCTAGTCCTAGGATTCTGTGTCACGAAATTTCTTTGGTGCTCGTTACTGAGTTTCGGTGATAGAGTGCGGTCAGACCATCCCTTTTGTGTTAAGAGAAGAGATGGCTCAAAAATATCATGGTATTAGCTTTATAGAGTGTGCAATAGTTGCGATTTTAGTTTACTCATTTGAATACCTGCTTTTTCTAATAGAGATTGTTTTTGCTTCATCTCTAATTCGAAGATCTGGTGGCTATCTATCTTATCTAAGATGTAGTCATCACTGGTAATCAGTTCGTCTACCAGAGCTTTTTCTTTGGCATCCATAGCATGCCAGTGTTCACCTGTTGCAACATTGTCGATATCTACCTGTGGGCGATATTGATGAATATGCGATTTGAAATGCACCAACACCTGTTCAAGTTCTTCATTTACTTTCTCTTTCGCTTCAGGCGTGTTTTCCCCAAACATGGTTACGGTGCGTTTGTATTTTCCCGCAGTAAACTGTTCATAGTCGACGTCATTTTTTTGCAATATCTTATGAAAGTTTGGAATTGTAGCTACCACGCCTATGGAACCGATAATAGCAAATGGGGAGGCTAGTACTTTGTTGGCAACACTGGCCATCATGTAGCCACCACTTGCTGCGACTTTATCAATGGCAATGGTTAGCGAAATTTCTTTGTCACGTAGTCTTGCTAATTGCGCTGCCGCAAGGCCATAGCTGTGAACCATACCGCCACCACTCTCTAAGCGTACTAACACTTCATCGCTAGGTTTTGCGGTGAGAAGCAATGCAGAAACAATCTCTCTGAGTGTTGTTACTTCGTTGGCGGCGATGTCGCCATCAAAATCAACAATGAAAAGATTAGGCTTGTCATCGCTATCTTTAGCTCTATCTTTATCTTTTGTTTTCTGTTGCTTTTTCTTGGTCTTTTCGTAGGCTTTTTGTGCTTTTTCATCCATTGTAGATAATAAAATTTGCTCTTTATATTCATCGAAATGGTCATTGAGCTTATGAATAATCAATTTAACCGATTTCTCTGCTTTAGCTTCTTTGGCAGCAGCGATTATGCCAATAAAAAGCATTAAGAATCCGATCACGATAAGCAATATAGTGATAGACTTGAGCGTGAAGAGGCCATATTGCAGCCAAAAATCTGTCATTGTGTTTCCTTTTTGATGATGAGTAGCTGAGGCTTTTGATTTCTTTATGCCTGTACTGCCACTTATATTTTAATATAACGTAATAAAAGGGAGTATTTATCCCGAGATGTGTAAATGAAACAAGATTTTGAATTACCACAACGCTTTTGTCGATACTGTGGCAGTAAAATAAAGTTTGAAATGCCAATTGGTGATGATCATCAACGTGAAGTTTGCCCAACTTGTGGGGTGGTTCATTATGAAAACCCTAAAGTTATCGCTGGCGCTGTTATTATTCATCAACGCAAGGTGATGCTTTGCAAGCGAGCAATTTCGCCACGTTACGGTAAGTGGACGCTACCAGCTGGTTTTATGGAACTGGGGGAGCATGGTTCAGAAGCAGCCAAAAGAGAAACGTTTGAGGAAGCGGGAACATGGGTAGAAAAGCTATCGCCTTTTGCCATTTACACGCTGCTACCAGTGAATCAAACTTATTTAATGTACTTTGGCGAGGTTGATCATGTAAATTTTCCCGGAGGCATAGAGAGCTTGGAGGTGGCTTTTTTTGATTTGGATCAAATACCTTGGTCAGAGTTGGCATTTCCCGTGGTGGCAGAGATTTTGCGGAAATATATTGCTTATGCAGAAGGCACGCTAGAAAGCTTGCCATTGGTTGGTGAGATGACTATAGATCGCTTCTCACCGACTATATCAACAAATACTTATTACCATTGATTTCTTTTTTCCCTTAGCGCAACAAAGACTGCTTTCTCAATATTATCTATCTCTGGGTTGAGGGCTAATTCCTGTTGGAGTTTTTGTTGAATAGTTTTGCTGTTCAATCTTAAAAAACTATTAATCGTTTTTTCTTCGCCTAATGTGGTGATGTGAGGATTATTAGGATCATGCGGCTTGAGCTGTTCCAGTAGCAACTTTGCAGCAACATTATCTGGCTCTCTATCTAAAGTAAACTGACAGTTATTGATAAGATAATCATGCCCAGGGTATAACCGCGTACCATCATCTAGATTATAGATTTGATTAACAAAAGTCTCATAAAGCAAGTTTACATCGCCACCATTGTGGCAATTACCAGCTCCCGCGTTAAATAAAGTGTCGCCACTAAAAAAAGCTGGCGCTTGCTCTGGGTTTGCTTGGTCGTCAGTAAATAATAGGCAAATATGCGCCAAAGTATGACCTGGAGTATCTAAAGCGACAAGATTTTGGTCGCCAAAGTTAATATTATCACCAGGGAAAACACCAGTAGTAAAGCCAGGGATATGAGAAGCTTGATGATGAGCTAGAACTTCGGCATCCCAGTTCTCTAAAAGCGGTAAGTTTCCTTCGATATGATCATGGTGATCGTGAGTATTTACAATTTTGGTGATAATATAGTTGTGCTCAAGGGCTAGATTATTAATGCGTTTGTGATCCAAAGGATCAATCGCGATTGCTTGCCTAGTGTTTTCACAGGCCAGCAGGTAATTATAATTTCGCAAATTGTTATCAACGTATATTTGGTGTATGCGCATTGCTTATCCTTAATTAAACGATTAAATAAACTCTCACCAATCAATATCGCTTTATGAATTAGCGGTAATGCGGGTGATCATTCTTTAGGTTACAAAATCAATACTACCAGTAGTTTTCTAAAGATGCCAAGTTAGCGAAAATCCGTTACACTATTGTTATGAAGAATAGCGAAAATGAGAAGATTATGATTTCTACCAAAAGCTACATAACCAATATGAGCTCAAAAATTTCTGTTAACAACACCTTGGTTCTCAGTCTAGTATTTGCACCAGTGTTTTTAGTACTAGCAGGCTGTGGTCCTACAATAGAAGAAGTGCAGAGAGAAGCAGAAAAAGCTGCTCTGAGCGCGAGTGAAGTAAGTGCATCTACCACAGAGTGGCAAGATGGCACATCAGAACATGATGCCACTCCTGTTGGGAAGGACGGTGCAACAGAGCACGAAAATGAGCATGTTGTTGCAGACGTAGATACTGATGATATGGACGCGATTAAAGAGCAAGTGTCTGATGCGGCGCAGCATGAGTCAACGGAGATTGTGGAACATTCTGAATCTGTGACAGTAGCAACGAGTAATCTACAAGTAGATACCGTGACAGTGACAACAGCATCGACAAAAGCATCTCATAGCAGTGTTGGGCAGCAAGATCTATCAGAAACTATAGATGCCAGTACAGTAAAGACTATTGCGGAGCATGCATTGACAGACAGCATGACTTTGGTTGATAGCGAAGTGGTACAAAACTCTGACGCTCAAAAAGATATAGTACTTGCTGCTGAGGAAAGTCAAGAAAGTGATGCGCAGATGGCATTAGCGGCAGAAAATCCAAATGACACTGCGCTAAGAGACGAGTTAATGGCAGTTAAGCAAGCCAAAGAAGGAGCCGACTTAGCCTTGGCAGCTAAAATGGCTGAGGTGCGAGCTTTAGAACGCCTGCTAAGTGATGCTGAGGATAAAATAGCGCAAATGTCAAATGAGTTAGAGGCAGTTAATAGTGTTCAGAAAACCGAACAGAATGCACTATTGCAGCAAAAACGCATTGCTTTAATAGATAAATTACAGGCCTCTCGTGAAATACGTGAAGCGCTATCAAGACAATCTGGTCGTACTAAAGAAGCTGTAGATAG
>CAKMZF010000166.1:0-1355 GCA_929200405.1 uncultured Gammaproteobacteria bacterium
GGTAAAGATACGTTATTAGAGTATAGTGATCATCAGTTATATGAGCTGGCGGACTTAGGTATTGCCAAATGCCGAATGATTGTTGCGGGTTTGGAAAGTAACCCCGAAGCCATGCCAAGAGTTAGCTCAATAAAACCGTATCGTGTTGCCAGTAAGTACGTGTCTTTAACCGAGCGTTATTTTGCCGAAGCAGGTATCCAAGTTGAGGTTATTAAGCTCTATGGTTCCATGGAGCTGGCGCCGGTTTTAGACTTGGCAGATTGTATAGTGGATATTGTTGATACTGGAAATACCTTAAAAGCCAATGGTTTGGTGGAGTTAGAGCATATCGTGAATATTTCCACACGACTGATTGCAAACAAGGCCAGTGCTAAGGTAAAAAGAAGTGCAGTGAAAAAGATACAGCAAGCTTTTTCAGGGAAGCTTGCGCATTAAAGATTTGATTTGTTGTATATGCTATTTCGTTAGGTGAGCGTATACGATGTAAAAAGTAGTGGCAATTTCTATAATGAAAATTGTCAATATGTTGGTATAATTCCGTAGTTTTTGTATTTGAATAATTATTTGTAGAGAGCGAATCATGGACCAAACAGAGTTAAAAGGGGCGCTTCATAGTGAAGAGTCTGCTTTGGATATCAAGCGTAGGCGCTTGCTAACAGGCGTGTCAGCAGTAGTTGGTGGCGTAGGGGTTGCTTTTTTGGCGACGCCATTTATAAAGTCATGGTCGCCAAGTGCAAGGGCAGAGTCAGCTGGAGCGCCAGTTACCGTTGATATCAGTAAACTAAAGTTAGGTGAAATGATCACCGTAGATTGGCGTGGTCGTCCGGTTTATATTGTTAATCGTTCAGATGATATGGTAGCGCAACTTACTCTTGTGAATAACGATGACGAGTTAGATGATGATTTAAAAGATCCGGAGTCAGATAATTCTCTGCAGCCAGAAAGGGCAAAAAATGGATTGCGTTCTTTTGAAGGGCATGAGCAATTGGTTGTATTAGAAGGGGTTTGTACTCATCTGGGTTGCCCGCCAGCTTTTCGTCCAGAAGTTGCGCCTGCTGATTTAGGTGAAGATTGGAAGGGGGGATTTTATTGTCCTTGTCATAACTCTAAGTTTGATTTAGCTGGCAGAGTTCTTAGCGGGTCGCCCGCAGCAACAAACTTACCAGTGCCTCCCTATGGTTTTATAGACGAGCATACTATTGTGGTCGGTATTGAAGGAGAGGAAGCATGAGTAACGCTATACAAGCTCTAGGAGAGTGGGTAGAAAAGCGTATACCCGCAGGTGAAGCTTTTAGAAAGCATATGAGCGAATATTACACGCCAAAGAATTTTAACATTTGGTATGTATTTGGCGT
>CAKMZF010000166.1:1455-3946 GCA_929200405.1 uncultured Gammaproteobacteria bacterium
ATTTCCGGTGCAACGTTAGGTAGATCTTTTGCGTTGCATGTGGTTGCATTGCCATTGGTCTTGCTTGCGCTGGTATTTGTGCATATTATTGCGTTACACCATGTGGGTTCTAATAATCCAGATGGTGTTGAGATTAAAGCCAACAAAGATGAGAATGGTGTACCATTAGACGGTATTCCATTTCATCCGTATTTTACGGTTAAAGACTTGTTTGTTGTTGCTGTGTTCTTGATTATCTTCTCATCGGTAATATTCTTTGCGCCTGAGATGGGTGGTTATTTCTTAGAGAGGCCTAATTTTGAGCCAGCTAACCATTTGGCAGGTCCAAGTCATGTGGCGCCAGTGTGGTATTTCATGCCGTTCTATGCGATTTTAAGAGCAATTCCAAGTCCGGGTTTTGGTGCGCTAGGTATGTTCTTGTCAATTGCACTGCTATTTGCTTTGCCTTGGTTGGATAAGCAGGAAGTGAAATCTATTCGTTATCGTGGTAAAGAGTGGAAGATTGCCGTTGCGGTATTTGCTGTCACATTTTTGCTATTGGGTTATGTAGGGGCACAACCTAAAGATGATTCTTTCTTTTTACTGCCGTTTTTAAGTAATAATTCTATTGCTAGAATTTTTTCACTGGTCTATTTTGCATTCTTTATTGGCATGCCGTTTTATACTAAAAACGAAAAGACCAAAGTGGTGCCAAGTAGGGTTACTATGCCGGATCATAAAGTGTCAAAATTAGTGGTCGAGAAAAGTAAAGGTTTAGCCGCAACAGCTTCGGCAAAATTAAAAGAAGCTAAGGGCACAGAAGCTAATCATGGCGATGTTGATAGTACAAACGGGAGAGAGTCGTGAAAAGAAAAATTTACACAAGACTAGTCCGGGCTACCGCAGTCGCTGTTGCCACTTTATTCACAGCTGCTGTTGGTCAAATTGGCCTAGCAGCTGGTGATGCTCATTATAATGAGCATGCTGATGTTAATGTAAGTGATCGTAGTTCTGTGCTTCGTGGAGCGGTGCTTTTTTCTGAAAATTGCATGGGCTGTCACTCTGCATCAATGCAAAGATATAATCGTCTTGCTAAAGATTATAATATGAACCCTGAGTTGTTGGTGGGTACTGTAATTAAGGATGTAAACACAGGTCTTGGTGATCATATGGTTTCATCGCTTGATGCAACTGACGCTGAGCAGTGGTTAGGTAAGGCTCCGCCTGATCTGACTTTGATTGCGCGTGCAAAGTCTGCGGACTATGTTTATAATTTTTTACGGGGTTTTTATTTAGATACCGAAACACGGACAGGCTTTAATAATATTGTTCTTCATAATACTGCTATGCCAAACGTTTTAGCGCGTTTTCAAGGTGAGGCGGTATTGCATGAGGAAGATGGTCACCAAAGTGTTCAGTTGGTAAAAAACGATGATGTTCCAGAGAGTGATTTTAAGGCTAAAGTGAACCGTTATGATCGGGTTACTAGAGATATTACTAACTTCTTAGTTTATATTTCTGAACCAGGTCAAGAGTACCGTAAATCTCTTGGGTATAAGGTAATTTTTTATCTATTCATACTGTCAATATTGCTATTTTTCTTGAAAAAAGCGTATTGGAGACATATTCACTAAAACAACATTGAAATCAATAGGTTGAAAACCCGCACGTTACATGCGGGTTTTTTTTTTGTATACTTATACTTCGGCAAATAAAAGGATTGGAAATAATGTCATCATTGGTACTTCGAAAGCAGTTAAATTTGTTATTTATAAAAGATCAGGATTGGGCTTCTGTTGCTTCAAAACTTGCTCTTGTCGAAAAAAGCATTGCATTAGAGGCTATTAATGTTATGCCTGACGAGCAAAATGAAGATTTGCATACACTCAATCCATTACACTCAGTCCCGACTTTTGCGGATCGTGAAATTATTTTAATTGAGCTTTTGGTGATTCTTGAGTATGTGGATGAGCGCTATCCTTATCCTCCGTTATTACCAGGCGATCCAGTAAATCGTGCTAAATTGCGGACTTATACCATGAGTATTTTGAACGACTGGTACCCTCAAGAGAGTAAGTTAAGAGAAGGCTCTGCAACAGGACAAAAAGCCGCACAAACGAAGTTGTTGCAGCTTATTAAAGGCTCAGCAGAGATGCTTGATAAAGGGCCGTATTTTATGGGTGATGATTTCTCGGTGTTGGATTGTTTGGTTACCCCTATCCTTTGGACGCTGGCAAGAATGGAGGTGACTCTGCCGGATGAAGCGATCCGCTATTTAGGGCGTGTGACTAAGCGTGAATCATTTGCGAAAGTGCTAAAGGGAACTCGCTAGTATGTCACTTTCCTCCAGACCATATCTTGTTCGTGGTTTATATGACTGGATGACAGAAAATGATCTGACCCCACAGGTGCTGGTGAATGCGCATTATCCCGGTGTTAAAGTGCCGGAGGCGCATGTCTCGGAAGGCAGAATAGTTTTAAATATTGCCATAACTGCGACCAAAGATTTATT
>CAKMZF010000167.1 GCA_929200405.1 uncultured Gammaproteobacteria bacterium
GCTGCTGCAATTGATACAACTGCTAGTGCTAAAATTGTCTTTTTCATTCTAAAACTCCTAAAATGTTTTCTTAAGTCTTTTCGACTGTTGTAATTTACCTCTTTAAAATAAGAGATGCAAGTGTTTTTTATTAAAAATGATAATTAGTAAAGTAGAAAGTTGTTTTTTTGATACATTTTTAATTTGAGACTGCGCTATAGGTGATGTCCTTGTTGGACTGATAAGTTAAATTCGCTCTAGATGATGAAGATGAAGGTTGCGTATTTGTGTGGCAGGTATGTTGTAGAGGAGGGTTTTGATTTTAGAGGGTCATACTAAAGAATTGAGAGATATAAAAAAACCCGCAAATGCGGGTTTTTTTATAGTAAAGCGTGTAAGGCTTATCGCTTTGAGAACTGCTTGGCGCGACGTGCTTTTGCAAGACCGACTTTCTTACGCTCCACTTTTCTGGCGTCTCTGGTAACGAAACCAGCACTGCGAAGTGTAGGGCGAAGTGTCTCATCATATGCCATTAGCGCACGGGTTAAACCATGGCGCAGTGCACCAGCTTGACCACTGATGCCGCCGCCGCTAACCGTTGCGTAGACATCAAAGTTGTCACCCATGTTAACAGCATCAAATGGCTGTCTTGAGATCATTCTGGAGGTCTTACGACCAAAGTATTGATCAATAGGCTTGCTATTAATAATGAATTGACCTGAGCCACCGCTGCGTAGAAATACTCTAGCTGTTGAGCTTTTACGACGACCTGTTCCGTAATATTGTTCCATTGTAGTATTCCTTTACAGTTCTAGTGGCTTAGGTTGTTGAGCAGTATGTGCATGCTCAGCACCAGCAAATATTTTTAGCTTTGTCATCATTGCGCGACCGAGAGGGCCACGTGGCATCATGCCTTTGACAGCAAGTTTTAGAACTTCTTCTGGCTTGTCCGAAAGTTTATTCTCTAGCGAAGTTTCTTTTAGATGACCAATGTATCCGGTATGCTTGTAGTAAATTTTGTCTTTAAGCTTATTGCCAGTTACGCGGACTTTGTCCGCATTAATGACAACTATATAGTCACCAGTGTCTATATGTGGTGTATAGATTGGCTTGTGCTTGCCACGGAGGCGCTTAGCAATTTCACTGGCTAGACGACCTAGTGTCTTATCATTAGCGTCTACCAAAAACCATTCGTGTTGAACTTCTGCGGGTTTGGCGCTGAAAGTTTTCATGTATTCTCTCTTTTCTTTAGTTTTAACCGATTGCAATTATCCTGGCTAACCAAAGGCTATAAGTTAGCGTGCAGATTCTCTTTGAGATTTTGGGGGAAGAGTATCTGTACGGAAGGCGCGGCATTATAATCAGCTTTTCTTAGGCATTCAAGGAAATTTTGCAATTAAATGATCGTTGTTGGTTAATTATCTAGATTTCATTAATCTTAGTTTCGAACGTGTAGGGTTATATGTCATAATTGAGCGTTATAGAAAGTAGTAATTAAATACTAATAAGTTAATAAAGCTCTATAATTTGAGCAAAGTATATTTAAAATCTAATTGAGGTTGCCTTGGGCTTTTTAAATAAAAAAATACATAAGCTATTGATTTTAATGTCATTAGATTTTTTAATATTTTCATCTTCGGTGTGGTTAGGCATTTGTTTGAGAGTAGGCCGTTGGGAGTTTTTTTTCAAACAGTGGAAAATTATGGCTATCGTTGGTGTATTAGGGGTCGTGATTTTTCTTCTAGGAGGGGTGTATAAGATTGTATTACGGTATCTTGATGAGCGTGATATCGCCCGAATTCTTGTTTCCATCGCCGTTACTGCATTAGCAATGTCTTTAGTCCTTTTTTGGTATCCTTTTTTGGTTGTAGGTGGTATGCCAAGATCTGTAATTGTATTGTTTTTACTTTTATCTAGCTTTGGGGTTACTGGTTATCGCATAGTGTATGTTTTAGGCAGCAGTGCGCCAAAGACTAAATATAGTAAGAATAAGCAGCTAACTAGTAAAAGAAAGCAAAAAGTGGTGATCTTTGGTGCTGGTGAATCTGGTCATAATATTATGTCTAGCCTTAGGAATAGCTCTGAGTACCAGCCTGTTGGGTTTATAGATGATAATCCTATTTTTCAGAAACGAAAAGTTTCTGAGTTGCCGATATTCTCTCGAGAAAATTTTTTGGCTTTTCATGAGAAAAGTCCAGTAGATATAGTGCTGATTGCGGTGCCTAGAGCGAGTAGACAATTAAAGAATGAGGCAATCTCTTGGGCAAGAAAAATAGGCGTTGTGGTGAAGTCGCTTCCAAATTATGAGGATCTTACAACCGGTAAAGTAACGATAGAGGAAATACAAGAGGTTGATATTGGTGATCTGCTGGGTAGGGATAAAGTAGAGCCGAGTGTTGATTTGATGCGGAAAAATATTACTAATAAAGTGGTATTAGTGAGCGGGGCTGGAGGCTCTATTGGTTCTGAGTTATGTCGTCAAATTGTAAAATTTAAGCCCAAGACATTGATTCTTTTTGATAATTCTGAATATGCCTTATACCAGATCGAGCAGAGTTTACATGTTAATAAAAAAGTGTTGGTCGGTGGGTTTGACAATCAACTTACAGAAATTATACCTGTAATAGGATCTGTTCAAAATAGGGAGTGCCTGCAGGAGTTATTCACTGAGTTTACAATCGACACTATATGTCATGCAGCGGCTTATAAACATGTGCCATTGGTTGAGCAGAATCTGTCTCAGGGGATTAGAAATAATGTCTTGGGGACATTAACACTTGCCGAAGTAGCGCAACAGCATAAGGTTAATAGTTTTATTTTGATTTCAACCGATAAGGCTGTTCGACCAACTAACTTTATGGGTGCCTCTAAGAGGTTGGCAGAGTTAGCGCTTAAAGCATTGCATAATGCTGAACAAGGTGAAGATTATTATTTGTCGGCGTCAAAGATACAAAATAACGCAACGACTTTTTCGATGGTTCGATTCGGTAATGTGCTGGATTCCTCAGGTTCTGTGATTCCTAAATTTAGAAAGCAGATTAAACAAGGCGGCCCCCTCACAATCACGGATAAAGAAATCACTAGATTCTTTATGACGATTCCAGAAGCAGCTGAGCTGGTGATTCAAGCGGGTGCGATGGCTGAGGGTGGAGAGGTCTATTTACTGGATATGGGAGAGCCAGTTAAAATTGATAAACTGGCAAGAAATTTGATTCAGCTATCAGGTTTGTCTGTTAAGGATGAAAAAAATCCCAACGGGGATATAGCGGTTACCTATACTGGGCTGAGACCAGGTGAAAAACTTTATGAGGAGTTACTGATAGCAGAAGACAGTTCATTGGCCACGGAGAATAAAAAGATTTTTAAAGCAGTAGATAGTTCTTTGCCTTGGCGAGAGTATAAACAGATGCTGGATGCGTTGCAGAGTTGTTTACATGAGAAAAACTTTGAAAATCTTATTGCTCTTATGGAAAAATATGTCGAAGGATTTGCGCATAAAGGCAATTGCGAAGATATTACTTGGAGAGTCAAAAAATAATGGACATTATACAAATACTAGTACTTGCTTTAGTGCAGGGCGTTACTGAGTTTTTACCAATCTCAAGCTCAGCTCATTTGATTTTGGTTCCTGAACTGTTGTCATGGCAAGATCAGGGGTTGTCTTTTGATATCGCCGTTCATGTTGGTACCTTATTCGCGGTTTGTTTCTATTTTAGAAAATTAATTTTTGATATTTCATTTTCTTTTTTGAAGTCACCTTTGTTGGGTTCTTCGGATCAGCGAGTGGTTAATAATGCAAGATTGGGCTGGCAAATAATTATAGCGACAATTCCAATTATTATTGCAGGTTTATTGGCAAAAGATTTTATCGAAACATCTCTGAGAAGTCCTATAATAATTGCGATTGCCTCGATTGTTTTTGGTGTTTGGCTTTGG
>CAKMZF010000168.1 GCA_929200405.1 uncultured Gammaproteobacteria bacterium
TTGTCGCAGAGATAGAGCTTAGCGCTAGCAATGAATATTTTGAAAAACCAGAATGGCTCGGTGAAGAAGTTACCGAGGATATAAAGTATTACAATAGCAGCTTAAGAAAGAAACCTTTTAGTCAATGGTAAGCATCTGCTGTAATAAAAACTAAACACCGCCTTGAAGAACCTCTAGCACACCTTCAAACTCATCTCTGTTTTTATCATTTAGAATAGAAAGCTCTTGGTGTGCATCAAGCATAACTTTATTTAGGTTTAGTCCGTTGTTCTCAACCGCATTGGCTAATTTGTTAAAAACTTTACAGTCAGTCTCACAATCCAAACTATAACGATATATTTCATCAATCCCCATACTGGCGATGACTTCTTTAATAGCAGGATTATCACAAACCAGAAGTGGCTTATGTTGCAGCTTCGTGTCTGCATATTTGGCTATTTTTGCCAAGATACCTAGATTAGTGCTATCTATGCTCTCTGCTCTTGTTAAATCGATGACTATTTTCTCAAAACTATGTCTTTCAAACAATTCAGCAACAAAGTTACTAAGAGAACAACAGGTAGTATACCTAACCGCACCTATTAACCTAAGAACCATTACGCCATCTTTTTCGCCGTACTGAATCTCGCCTTGCTCTTCGATAACTTCAAAGACTTCTTTAATCGCCGTTTGTACCATTTTGACTTCCTCACCCCTTCTAGTTACGAATAGTTAGGATACTTATGTCATCAGATTTATTATTTTTGTCTATCTCCAACCTAGCTACTATTTCGATCAGGCTTAACCCTTCATGTGCTAATGCAATATATTGCTGCTGGAAAGCGGCCATTCTCTCATCATTTGAACCATCTGAAAAGGCCTCAAGCAATCCATCACTAGATAGTAATAAAGCATACTGCTCAGGAAGCACTCTCGTCTCTGCTGAAAAAGCCGTATTTTCAAATAAACCCAACGGTTTAGAAGCATGATGTAGCTGCTGCCAATCATCATTACCGCCATCCCACAAGGCGAGATGAGGAAAATGTCCAGCATTAACATACTCCAGAGTATTGGCTTGATAATCTATAACACCATAAATCATAGTAACGTGCTTATCAATTCCACTTTCTAAGATACTATGATTCAGCTTAGTCATTATCTTGACTGGGCTTCTAATACCTTGATTTTTATCAAGCTTTGAAAGCATTAGGTAGCGACTCATATAGCTTTTTAGCAATACAGTCATGATTGCCGCACTTACTCCATGACCTGCAACATCTGCCAAGTAAAAACCAACGCAGTGATCGCCTATCTTAAAATGATCGATAAAGTCTCCACTCAGAACTAAAGCTGGGGAGACAAAACTCTCGAAAGCAAGAGGGCCACGTAAATGCACCTCCTCTGGAAGCAGTCCCATCTGTAATTTTTGCCCCTCCATCTGGTCTTGCATAAGCGCATCTACGCGATTTTGGATTTTTTTGCTCTCATTAAACAAAGATGAGCTCATTTGCAGCAATGTACGCTGTCGCCTTGCTCGCATCATTGCTTCTTTCATAATCTGCGATAGTAATGCCTCTGCTTCATCCATCACAATCACATCGCTCGCATTGCAATGAAACCACTGCAAAATTTCCTGTGCGCCCAATACCTCTGACTCTCCCCAAACAATGACACCTGCAGGCAACGCCCGGTTGTGATCGGTTTCAGATGCATTTAACCACTGCTGTGCATCTTTTATATGCAGCAACAATGCGGTATCAAAAGTGGTTTCTTTAAACCGTGATAATTCCTCCTCTGAGATCGACTGATGACTGATAGATAGCTGGCTCTTTTTGGGAAGCTTCAGAACAATATCATCCAATACCGCTAGTAAACGATTATGATTTATCTCAACCACAGGGTTAGGGGGAATTGACCAGATAATGGTCGGTAATAGAGTATGAGGCATTGGAACAATCTACAACATCATATCTAAAAAAGAAAAGCATAACATGAGCAGTCTTATAAATAACGATCTAATAATTATTAAATGAACTCACACAGCATACGCCTGTGATTTATGTAGAGCAAGTTTTTCAAAGACATCAACTCTCAGAATAGTCACTAATTTCAATATTATCATTATCTTAGTCAAAATCAGAGTCATTAAGATTTACTTACATTTACTAACTAACTGCGATTTTTATCACTTTTACCAATAACTAACTTGATTAAATCACGGAAAACACGGCACAATAGCTTCTTTGACACATCAGGATCAATAGAGATTTATGACCCAATACTCCGCAGTTGAAGCACAACAAGCACATGATAATGCTGATTTAATCGTCTCCGAAGACGATGTTCAAAAGGCTTTAGACACTATGGCCAGAGCTATGGCTAAAGACCTAGCTGATAAAGATCCAATTTTATTAGTCGTCATGAACGGCGCACTCTTTACCGCCAGCGAATTAGCCAAAAGGTTAACATTCCCGTTACAACAGAGCTATCTACAGGTCAGCCGCTATGGCAACGAGACCAGTGGCACAGAACTGCGCTGGGTGGCCAGACCTTTTGACAATGTCAAAGACCGAAACGTTGTCGTCATTGATGATATTTATGATGAAGGACATACTCTGAGCGCCATTAAAGAAGACTTAGAAGAAAAGGGCGCTAAGCGCGTGTACTCTGCCATTCTAGTGGAAAAAATCCATGACCGACCCAGAGTAGAAATGGACTTAGATTACGTCGGCTTGCAAACCAAAGATAGATTTTTATACGGGTGCGGTATGGATGTTTTTGGCTATTGGCGCAACTTACCCGCAATTTACGCGATTAGAACCTAATCATAGTTATAAACCGCTAGCTACTCTCAGACGAAAACAAGAGATGTTCAATACATCTCCTGTTTTTATCACTATCTCAAACTCTCATTGAAGCATGATATCCGATCAAATTTATCATAATGGCTGACCATCAACCACGATGGTGGATGTTGGCACCACAACATTCTCAACACTCTGTTGCACATCCACTGGCTCTGCTGTTTTCTGAATAGGTTCTAGTAATTTAATCTCTATCGAGCCACCACAACCTTGAAAACACCTGTCATACAGATTTTTGCTAGAAAAACCTCTTAATCCCGAGCACGTAAACTCTGCATCGTTATAAAATCGAGGTCGATAGGGCACTCTTCCATCATGTTTTCTTGCATGGTAAATATCGCGTCTAAAGTTTCGCAACTGACCTCGATACTCATCTGCTAAGCAATCTTTATACTCCAATTCCTCCCATAATTCAGCTCGTTGAGCATCCATCTCACAACGCTGAACACACTGCTTTCCCGTCACATCTAATGGCGCGGTATAAATGGTTTGAGTTTTTGGTCCGCAACCTGCGATAAACAGCAGTAAACCGAGTGTTGCTAAAATTTGAAATCGCTTCATTTCTCAACCTATTTGTATTCAAATAGGATTACAATAGCAGGAATGACTGAATATTGAGTAAACTAGCTAATAAGAACTCAGATATAAATATTAACTTTAAGTAAGCGCATCATAGAGTTAAAACCTACTTAACCGTTTGCCGAGTCAATCATAATCATTATAGAGTGATCGTCACTTCTCAAAGCCTTTTGCTATTGCACTTCCAGCAACCAACTCAGAAAAGCAAATATTATTAGCATGCCATCTGTGAATGATGCTCTAAGAATCTTATAATAGAAATTTTTCAGGTATCTATGGTCGCCAAACTCTCACTCTCTCATCTTAACCCACAGCAATATCAAGCAGTCGTCCATCTTGGATCTCCCCTGCTAGTATTGGCTGGTGCTGGAAGCGGAAAAACAGGGGTGATCACCCAAAAAATAGCTTGGCTAATCAATGAGGGCAAACATGAGCCACAGCATATTGCAGCAGTTACATTCACCAACAAAGCAGCCAAAG
>CAKMZF010000169.1 GCA_929200405.1 uncultured Gammaproteobacteria bacterium
GCTTCAATATCCGTTTTGTGCATTGCCGTGAGAACATGCGAGGGCGCAGCATTGGCACTATTACATGCGGAGCCAGCTGAGATAGCAATATGTTGCTCTAACAGCTGCATGATGGCAATGTTACGAATACCAACGAACCTTACGTTGATAATGCCTGGAAACTGTTTGCTTGGATCAGCAGCCTCTCCTGTGATCTCAACAGTACAGCCAAAGTCTGCTGCGGTAATATGCGAGAGCAATAATGACCGATATTCACATAGTTGCTTATGTATTTCTGCTGCCTGAATTCCTGCTTGTTCAGCAGCCGTGCCAAATCCAATGATTAATGGTGTGGCTAATGTGCCGGAGCGCACACCTTGAGTTCCAGCGCTTAGCACGTCAGCAAGCCTAATTTTAGGCTGTGCTCTGACGTATAATGCGCCTATCCCTTTTGGGCCATAACATTTGTGCGCACTTATACTCATGGTGGCGCAGTCTAGCGCTTTTACATCTAATGGCAGTTTGCCATATGCCTGTGCCGCATCTATATGCAGGTGAACGTTCTTTTCCTTGCATAGTGCAGCTATGATAGCCAAATCTGGCATAACCCCAGTTTCATTATTCACAGCTGATATCGCTAATAGACTGGTGTCGGATGTCACCGTATCTGCAAGCAGGTCTATATCTATCTGCCCTGCTCTATCTACAGGCAACACCGTGACTTCAAACCCTTGCTTGCTCAGCGCTTTTAGCGGATTAAGTGTCGCCTTATGCTCTGTCGCTATAGTCACCAAATGTGCGGACTCTTTTCCGCGTCGATAGCCCTGTGCAATACCTTGTAGCGCTAGAAAGTTACTTTCAGTAGCGCCGGAGGTAAAGTGAATCTCGTTAGGTTCTGCGTTAATGAGTGCAGCGATTTTCTCTCTGGCTGCTTCAACAGCCATTTTGCTCTGCTGGCCATAATAATGCGTGGCGCTACCTGGGTTAGCGTTTAGCGCAAAGTTGCTATAACTTTCTAATAACGTCTGCTGCACTTCTGGCAGTAGCGGTGTTGTCGCTGCGTAATCAAAATAGATTGGCTTCTCAGGGCAAGGCGGCAGTGAGCGAGTGTTCATAACGATTATCCGTAAATCAGCAAATTACTAAAGAACGCTATAATACCTCAGTTATACAATTTCTTAAGTCCTGAGTTGTGGAAATCTCGGCTCTTTACTTGATATAGATATACACAGCTCTAAGCAATGCATTACCAACTACATTAACGTTGGCTATCATTCCAATTAGGGTTTATCCACGGCTGGCTGTCATCAGGCGATAACGGCTGTTTACCAAGAATAAAATCAGCAGCCTTTTCACCAACCAAAATACTGGGAGCATTCAAGTTGCCGTTGGTAATTCTTGGGAAAATAGAGCTGTCTGCTAAACGCAAATTATCCACGCCAATAACCCGACACTCAGAGTCTACGACTGCCATGGGGTCAGAAGTTGCGCCCATTTTACAAGTACCACAAGGATGAAATGCACTCTCGACATGCTCACGAATAAAGCCATCTAGCTCATCATCAGATTGCGCTGCGTTACCTGGCTGTATCTCGTGCTTCACAAAAGGCTTAAATGCCTGTTGAGCAAATATTTCACGAGTCAAACGAATGCAGCGACGAAAATCCATCCAGTCCTGCTCATGACTCATATAATTAAATAAAATTTTCGGTGCTGCTTTTGGCTCTGCAGAGCTTAGCGTAATCGACCCACGAGAAGGTGACCTCATAGGGCCAGTATGCGCCTGAAAGCCATGACCCTCTGCTGCTGCTTTGCCATCATAGCGCACTGCCATCGGCAGAAAATGATATTGAATATCCGGATACTCAACACCAGCTTGCGAACGAATAAATGCCGCAGATTCAAACTGATTAGAAGCGCCTAAGCCGGTTTTGGTAAACAACCATTGCGCCCCTATCAAGGCTTTAGAAAACAAATTCCAATGTTTATATAAGGTAACCGGCTGTGAAGCTGCCATCTGCATATACAGCTCCAAATGATCTTGCAGATTTTGCCCAACACCCTGCAAATCCGAAACCGTAGCAATGCCATGTTCAGCCAAATGCTGTTTTGGACCAATGCCAGAGAGCATCAATAACTTTGGAGAGTTAATAGAAGAAGCAGCGATCACCACCTCTTTATTAGCAGTAACGACCTCAACACTATCACCCCTAGCTATTTCAACACCCCTAGCTTTGCTATCCTCAATAACGATCTTAGTTACAAAACCACGAATCAAATTACAATTTTTACGCTTTAGTGCAGGTCGTAGATACGCATTCGCAGCAGACCAGCGGCGACCACCATGAACCGTTTGTTCCATAGGGCCAAAGCCCTCTTGCTGCTCGCCGTTATAATCATTGGTCACAGGATAACCCGCCTGTTTACCAGCCTCTACAAATGCTTGATACAACGGATTTTTTCTAGGCCCTCGACTCACATGCAATGGCCCTTTATTCCCGCGCCAAGCTGGGTCACCGCCGTGACCACCGCTATGCCAACTCTCCAGCCTTTTATAATAAGGCAGCACATCTCGATACGCCCACCCCGTGGCTCCAGACTCTGCCCAATGATCAAAATCTTTGGCATGACCACGCACATAAACCATGCCATTAATAGAGGACGAACCGCCAATCACCTTGCCCCTCGGGGTCACTAATCTTCGCCCACCCAAATGTGGCTCTGGCTCAGTTTGAAAGCCCCAGTCGTATTGCTTCATATTCATAGGGTAAGACAATGCTGCAGGCATTTGAATAAGCGGGCCAATATCTGTGCCACCGGCCTCTATAATCAACACCGAATATCTACCGCTCTCAGAAAGCCGATAAGCTAAAGCACAACCAGCAGAACCTGCCCCAACAATTACATAATCCGCTTGCATCATCGCTAAAACCCCATCAATACTAAACTTAGTTATCGCTGCCAACACCCCCCTCCCTAAGCATTGAGTTAACCGTAAGGGATGCGACCAAAATCTAGTGCATAATACAATACCCATATCATTTATTAAATGTGCATTTAATAAATGATATGGGTATTTAGATTAATTATTTGTAGAGCTACTTTGCAATGCTCAGGCAATCATGCTAAAAAGTCGCCATGAGCAAGCAAATGAACAGACAACGCATTCGTGATATTCGTCACCAAGAATTTATTCAAGCCGCGATACTAGCCACACACCGCAAAGGCTTCGCTGCGGTGACCATGACCGATATCGCCACAGCAACCAACAGCACAGCTGCAAGCATTAACTACTATTTCGGAAGTAAAGAAAATTTGATGGCAGCGACCATGCGATATCTATTAGAACGGCTCAAACAGACCACCCAACAACATCTCGCTGCGGCAACTACGCCCCAGCAGAGACTAGAAGCAATCATCAATGCAAACTTTGATGAAAGCCTATACACTCACATCAACTGCAACGTCTGGGTCCAGTTCTGGAGTCACTCGCCCTATTCCACACAACTGGCACGGCTGCATAACATCAACCGCGCCAGAGTCCGCTCTTACTGTCGCGCCGAGTTAAAGCAGCTGGTAAATGCTGAGAGAATAGAGATTGTCCGCAAGACCTTGCAAGCCTATATGGATGGCGTTTGGATACAAGCCTCACAATCAGAGCAACCACTAAACCCTAAACAAGCGCAAGCAGAAGCGCGTCAAGTGCTAGACCTGCTCATAAGCTCTAGCACCTAATGGCTTTTCTTAAGATATATCGAACACCTTACTCCGCCTCGGCAGCTATCTGTGTAAGGGCTTGTTTAAAGACATCTGCGGTTTGACCGCCGGAGATAAGATGTTTTTTGTTAATCACAAAGGCAGGAACAGCGTTTATGCCATTCTCTAAGC
>CAKMZF010000170.1 GCA_929200405.1 uncultured Gammaproteobacteria bacterium
TATAAAAATAAATGGTCGGGACGACAGGATTCGAACCTGTGACCCTCTGCCCCCCAGGCAGATGCGCTACCAGGCTGCGCCACGTCCCGAACGAAGGGTATATTAACGAAAACCCGACTGAATGCAATCAGAATTTTGCTATAACCGCTATCTTGATTTATTTTTTTATGATTTATGTGCGTGTTCAACACGAGCGCGAAGCTTCTGACCTGCTTTAAAGGTAACAACCCGGCGTGCGGATACATTTACTACTTCACCTGTTTTAGGATTTCTACCAGGTCTTTCGCGCTTAACACGAAGGTCAAAGTTGCCGAAGCCAGAAATTTTGACAGAGTCTCCGGATTCTAACGAGCTGCGAATTTTTTCAAAAAAATCTTCAACAATTTCTTTAGAGTCGCGCTTGGGTAACTCGAATTTATCGCAGAGCTGTTCTGAGATATCCGCTTTGGTTAGGGTAGGGACTTTTTTAGTACTATCGTTCATATGTCAATTCCACTGTAATCTGTTGTTTAGTCTCTTAGGACTGCGTTAAATTGTTTCTGGAGCATAGATACTATCTGGTTAATAGCAGCATCAATCTCAGTATCCACCATTGTTGTTTCAAGTGATTGGTAAGTGAGGCCGATCGCCAGACTCTTGTGATTCTCACCAATAGATTCGCCTTGGTAAACATCAAATAACTTGATGTCAATTAAATTATCCTGCTGTAGTGCTGAAATGCTAGCATTGATGTCAGAGTAGTTAGTGCCAGTGTCAACGATAATCGCTATATCCCGTCTGCTTGCTGGGAATTTGGCTAGGCGTTGGTATTGCGTTGGCTCAGTGCTAACTAAAGGGGCTAACTCAAGCTCAAAGGCAAATACTTGACTTTTGATTTGGAAGTGTTTTGCTGCTAAGGGGTGGACAGCACCTATCACGCCAATTGTTTGTCCAGCTAGCTCTATTCTGGCGCATTGGCCAGGATGAAATCCTGTTACTTGGTCTGCTATATATTGTACTTTGTCAGTAAGCCCAGCAGCGCTCAGTAGGGCGTTGACATCAGCCTTACAATCATAGAAGTCTACAGACTCCGATGTTGAGGCCCATTGCTCATCACTTTTCGCGCCATAAAGCAGTCCGCCGAGCTTAACGGGTTGTCGAGGTATTGCATTATCTTCGGCAGCAAAGAAGCAAATGCCAACATCAAAGAATCTAGCATTTAGGTTCTGACGAGTGATATTGTAAGACAAAGTCTTCATGAGTCCCGGCAATATGCTAGTACGCATAGAACTCATATCACTACTAATGGGGTTAGCAAGATTTATTTGCTGCGCATAATCATAAAAAATCTGATTGCTTCGTTGGTCAATGAAGCTATAGGCAGTAACTTCTGAGTAACCACTATGAACTAGGTGTTGTTTAATCTCTCGGGCAGAAATGGCATGCTCGGTTATTTTTGGTCTGGTAATTTTAATAGCTGGAGAGCGCAGAGGGATGGTGTCATATCCGACAATGCGACCAAGCTCTTCAATTAAGTCCTCTTCAATCTCAATGTCAAAACGCCAAGCTGGAGCTTGAACCGACCAGCCGTCAGTATTGGCTGTGCAAATTAAACCTAGAGACTCTAAAATGGCAGAAACTCTGTCATTATCAATAGTAATGCCTAGCTTGCGTTCAATTTGAAACCGCCGTAATTGCACAGTATTTCTTTTGGGCAAGGCATCACTTTGCTCATGAATTGACGTTGGTCCCGCTTGCCCACCAGCATACTCTAGTATTAATTTGGTCGCTAACTCAATGGCATCGACTTGTGTATCTAAGGCAACGCCGCGTTCAAAACGATGCGATGCGTCAGTGTGCATACCATATTCTCTGGCTTTACCAGCAATGCTTTCAGGACTAAAAAATGCTGACTCAAGGAAAATATCTACTGTATTGTCGCTAACTTCGGTAGAGGAGCCACCCATCACGCCGGCTATCGCAATGGCGCCATTGTCGTCACTAATCAATAGCGTAGGGATGTGACAACTCACTTGTTTCTCATTTAATAGTTGAAGAGATTCATCTGGGTTAGATAAGCGAACATCAATAGTGCCAGTCAACTTAGCGTGATCAAAAGAGTGCATAGGCTGACCGAGTGTAAACATCACATAATTGGTTATATCGACGATTAATGAATGACTGCGAACGCCGATGCGTGTCAGTCTTTGCTCCAACCAAGTTGGCGATTTTACGCTTGGGTTAATATTCTTGATGACACGACCGACATAGCGTGGACAATGAGTAGACTCACTAAGTTTGACATCTACCGTGTCAGTGATGGTTTCTGCAACAGGTTCAATTGTCGGAGTAATTAGTGCAGAGTTGGCACGTACGCTTAACTCTCTAGCAATGCCTCGAACACTTAAGCAATCACCACGATTTGGTGTTAAATCGACTTCAATAACGCTATCATCTAGTTGTAATGCTTTACGGATATCGGTTCCAGGTACTAGATCGGTAGGAAGCTCTAATAAGCCGTCGGCTTCTTCGCTAATGCCTAGCTCTTTGGCGGAACATAACATACCAAAAGAAGGGACACCGCGTAACTTAGCTTTTTTAATTTTGAAATCGCCAGGCAACACAGCACCAACAGTAGCCGTTGGAACTATAAGGCCTAAAGCAGCGTTTGGTGCGCCGCAGACTATTTGCAAAGGATCATTAGAGCCAATATCCACAGTGGTAACTCTTAATTTGTCAGCATCAGGGTGCTGCTCTATGGCAACAATCTTGCCGACGACAATGCCCGTAAAAGGGGGAGCAACAGGCTCTAAACTATCTACCTCAAGACCACTCATGGTCAAAAAGTCAGCAATTTCCTGAGTGCTAAGCTCGGGGTTTGTCCATTCTCTTAACCAAGATTCAGTTACTTTCATCTGGTCAGTCCTCAGCTAAATTGCTTTAAAAAGCGTAAATCATTGTCATACAATACGCGCATATCATCAATGCCGTAACGTAGCATCGTCAGTCTTTCAATCCCTAAACCAAAGGCGTAGCCTGTGAAGACATCAGGGTCTATATTAACATGGCCAAATACTTTGGGATGCACCATGCCAGAGCCTAGAACCTCAAGCCAGCCTGTCTGTTTACAGCTACGGCAGCCTTTTCCTTTGCAAAATACACAGCGAACATCAACTTCTGCCGACGGTTCGGTAAAAGGAAAATAAGATGGTCTAAAGCGGAGATCTAGGTCATCTTGCTCAAAAAAGCTACGCATAAAACCAGTAAGCATGCCTTTAAGATCAGCAAAAGTAGCTGTCTTATCTACCACTAGCCCTTCTGCTTGATGGAACATAGGTGAGTGAGTGATATCGTGATCAGAGCGATAAGTTTTGCCCATCGCAATTAGCCTGAAAGGGGGCTCAGATTCAGTCATTGCATGGATCTGCATATTTGAGGTGTGGGTTCTTAATAAAGAGCCGTCCCCAAAATAAAAAGTATCGTGCATGGAGCGAGCAGGGTGGTGTGCAGGAATATTTAAAGCTTCGAAATTATGGAACTCATCTTCAATTTCTGGACCATTAAGGTTGTTAAGGATATCAAACCCTAACTTGGAGAAATAATTATCAATGCGTTGCATCGTCAATGTTAGAGGATGTAATGAACCGGTAGAATGCAGTTTTCTGCCGGGTAAGGTTACATCAATTGACTCTTGCAATAATTTTTGTGTTAGTGCAGCAGATTCTAAATCTTGTTTTTTGTCATTTAACTGTGATTGAATGGCTGTCTTAACGACATTTAATTCTGC
>CAKMZF010000171.1 GCA_929200405.1 uncultured Gammaproteobacteria bacterium
TAGGCATCACTCAAATTGTATTTACCCACCATAGCGATGTTAACTTTACGCTCTCTCTGGTCGATTTGTTGATAAACCGACTGCCATTCAGACAAATCAGCATCACTCGCATCAATACCCAAACGCTTTATAACAAAAGCATCGATGCCTTGTTGGTGATACAGCAAAGGAACCTTATAAATAGAATCAACATCCTCGGCAGCAAAAACAGCATCTGCACTAACATTGGTAAACAGTGCTATTTTCTTGCGATCAGACTCTGGCAACACTCTGTCGGTTCTACACAGCAACATATCGGGCTGAATACCAATAGTTCTCAATTCTTTTACACTGTGTTGTGTAGGCTTGGTTTTTAACTCACCTGCCGCCGCGATATAAGGGACTAAAGTCAGATGAATATACATCGCATTTTCACGACCATGCTCAACGCCAAACTGTCTAATAGCCTCTAAAAATGGCAAAGACTCAATATCTCCCACTGTTCCGCCGATTTCAACCAGAGCGACATCAAAACCCTCCCCAGCCTCTGAGATCACCAGCTTTATTTCATCAGTAATATGTGGGATAACTTGAACAGTTCCGCCGAGATATTCGCCACGCCTTTCTTTGCGAATAACATTCTCATAGATTTTGCCAGCGCTATAGCTATTTTTAAAGCTGGTTTTCACACGAACAAAACGCTCGTAGTGCCCTAAATCTAGGTCCGTCTCTGCACCATCTTCGGTAACAAAAACCTCTCCATGCTGAAACGGACTCATCGTGCCGGGATCAACGTTTATATATGGGTCTAATTTAACCAAAGTGACGCTTAAGCCCCTCGATTCTAGGATAGTAGCAATGGAGGCAGCGGAGATTCCCTTGCCTAATGATGAAACCACCCCGCCTGTAACAAAAATATACCGAGTCATAGCGCCCTTGATGCTTAAAATGTAAATATGTTTTTTGTGATATTGCGAGAATCGCAACTCATTTGACGGGATTAAATACTACCAGAGAAACGCTACCAAAGCCATGAAAATATCGCTTGCTTTGCTGTGTTCTCCCCTGTAACACAGTCAACGATAAATTGCCTACTAATATTAGCGTCAACCTTTAACCAGCCAACACTTGCTATCCATACCACCTCACCATCGTAACTAATAACCGGCAGATTTTGCCTCTGCCAAACAGGTATTGCATTCTCCTGACATAGTTTCTTTAGCTGCTGAGAGTGTGCCCGCTTTACGGGATGAATTGCTGTGCGCATCGTCACACCAATTAAATCAAGTGCGGTTATTTTGAGTTGACCTTCTCTAAAGCTTGACGACGCAGCTAATAATTCCGTATTAACCGTCAAAACACCAACTCTTAACGGATAATGCTGGAGAGTCTCACTAGCTGATAGTGATATAAACTGCTCCTGCCATTCATCATTATCGCTATCTATTTCAAAAACAAGCAGCCAAACTTTACCAAGCTCTGCAACAATGGTGACAGTAGTATTGCCATGCAAATCAATATAACGCAACTCAGCACTACCGGATTGCGATTCATTAAGCTGTCGAACAAACTCATTGAGTTTACTATGGTTAGGATTCGATAGCCCGTGACTGCTAAGCCATGCTCTAATTATCCATTTTTGTCTGATTACTGGCAGTCTTGATAGCGCTACCAAATCAATAACCTTGTTATTCGGGTGCGCACGATCGCTGAGACTTGCTAGCCACTCCTGCGCCAAATCATTCAGCAACTGATCTGCTTCTTGAACATGACTAGTAAACCGAGAAATTGTGTTTTGATAATCAGGCCAATGTTGCTGCAACAGTGGCAGCACTGATTTTCTCAGGAAATTCCTGCGGTATTTCAGCTCTTGATTAGTCGGATCTTCAACCCAGTGCAATTTATGCTTTAAAGCATAACGCTCTATCATCTCTCTATCAAAATCTAACAATGGCCTTGCAATAGTTAAGAGTTTAGATGATTTATCTGTCGCAGAATCATCTACGGCTAATTGCGTACTTGCTAGCATTCCCTTTGCCCCGGCAACACCGCTACCACGCAATATATTAAGCAAAACTGTTTCCACTTGATCGGTTTGATGATGTGCAGTTACCAGAGCACTAAAATCAAAAGCCACCTGTTGAATTGCACTATAGCGTTTGTTGCGAGCAACCGCCTCTAACCCACTTTGTCTAACTGATTCAGGGGGAAGCTCACCAAGCTTGATAACCTGTATCGGAATGCCATAGTTATCTGCAAACTCTATACAAAAGCTTTCATGCTGATCTGCTAATGAATGAATACCATGATTTACATGGACGGAAAGCAATTGATAATTGTCGCTAGCATTGGGGGTTACTTGATACCATCGGGATAGTAAATCGAGCAATACAACGGAATCTACCCCACCACTAAGACCAATGATAATCTGGAATTTCGTATCTGGCTGCAACTGCGCCAAGAGTTGATTCTGAGATTCTGTCGCTAAAACACTGTTCTTGACGGTTACTAAGAGCGGCTCCCAAACTGAAACAAAATGCGCTAAGTTTAATCTACCCCTCACAGTACAGGCATCCCAACCTATATTAATCTTATGCGCTAGCTACTGAAAATTGACCGAATTGAGACAACTTCTCATAACGCTTTTCCAACAATGCTTCTACCGTTAAGCCCGTCAACTCGTTTAATGAACTCTTCAGACATTGCTCTAAAGTACTCGCCATTTCATCATAGTTTCTATGCGCTCCTCCTACTGGCTCAGAAACTATCTCATCAATCAACCCTAAAGACTTCACTTTCTCGGAGGTAATGCCCATCGCATCGGCGGCATCTTTAGCTTTATCAGCGCTTTTCCAGAGAATAGACGCACAGCCCTCGGGGGAAATAACTGAGTAAGTACTGTATTGCAACATCAACACATGATCACCAACACCAATCGCTAAAGCACCGCCTGATCCGCCTTCACCAATAACTGTGCAAATAATCGGCACTTTTAAATGCGCCATCTCAAATAAGTTTCTAGCTATTGCCTCAGACTGACCACGCTCCTCTGCGCCAATACCTGGGTAAGCACCGGGAGTGTCTATAAATGTCAGAATGGGAATATTAAAGCGCTCTGCCATTTTCATTAACCGCATTGCTTTACGATAGCCTTCTGGTCTTGGCATACCAAAATTTCTGCGCTGGCGCTCACGAGTGTCTCTGCCTTTCTGCTGACCAATGACCATAACAGAACGACCGTCAAACCAAGCCAATCCTCCTATTATCGCTTTATCATCTGCAAAACTTCTATCTCCGTGAAGCTCTTCAAAGTTTGTAAACAGGCGATCAAAATAATCTGTAGGATAAGGGCGATCAGGATGCCTTGCCACTTGAGATATCTGCCACGGCTCTAAATTTTTGTAAATCGATTTAGCCAGGTTTAAAGATTTTGTCTCAAGCTGAATCATTTCATCCGAGATATTGACCTCTCCATCATTAAAACCCAGCTTCTTAAGTTCATCTATTTTTGCCTCTAACTGTTGAATTGGCTTTTCAAACTCAAGATATTGCATACAATCCTCGCTATGCTTATAAATTTTTAGGACCAACTTATGGCCATCAAATTCATTGTAACAATAACATCACTGCTTTTCATCTTGTTTCGGTGGAGAAAAACAAAACCATTTCTTACAGCTATATTGGGTAAAAAAAGAATCCAAATAATCCAACTATTCTTGGGTGGCTGTTTATTGCTGTATTTTTTATATTCCTTTTTTAACACAATAAAA
>CAKMZF010000172.1:0-2048 GCA_929200405.1 uncultured Gammaproteobacteria bacterium
CCCTGTCATCTAAGCCTAACTCCGACGCTAGCGCTCCGGTCGGCACAAAAGGGCTTCCAGACTTATCACCAGTATAGATAAAGCTAGCTTCATTCAAGGTAAGGTTCACTGTAACTGTATTCGAACCATCATCCTCCAGAACAATCACAGATTCAGTATTTTTTTGGCCAGCTATCCCTTCAACAAAACTCTCAACCGCAGCTCGTATAACTGATTTATCTTCATTCACAGTTTGAGATAATTGACTTTCTATAACTCGACTATCGTTAGCTTCATCTTGTGCATATACAACTTGCTGTGAAACATATATAGCAAAGCCAAGCAGTACTGTAAGAGACTTATTATAAAAACGCAAACAAGCCCAGATAGATTGCTGACTTTCATTTCTAGATTTGACCATCTGCACTAACATTAACTCTGCTTCTTCTCAGCCTGTTTCACTTCAACACTTTCCAATCGCTCTTTAAAACGATATGTCCTAAGTACCACTTTACCAGCAAGTATACCTTGCTCTTGATCTCCTTTAGATTTCACCAGCTCAACCTTGGTCGGTATCACTAAACGCTCCATCGAAGACACACTAGCCATAAACTCCCCGACCGAGTGATAGCCACCTTCGAACACTAATTGTATAGGCAGTTCAAAAAATTGATCACTTTCAATCTCTGGCAATGGTCTAAACTCATCAAGTTGCAATTTTGCCTTTAACGCATTCTTAGCAATTGTGTCGATTAACTCCGGTTGCTCCTGCTCTTCTGGCAAAACAAGGTTCGCTTTTGCAAGCTTCTCTGTCAACTCTTCCAATAAGTCTTGCTGCTGATCAAAATTACTTAGTTTTGTCAACTGATACTCTATTTCTCGCTCTCTTTCCTGCGTTTCTTTTTTCACTCTATCTATTTGCGCCAAGTCAGGCTTAACCAACAAATAAAAAACCAGCAACAACCCTAACCCTGCAAGCAATAAATACACTAATAGTTTAGGTAACAAAGGCCATGTTCCTGCCTCTTCAACCTTAAGGCTCTTCATCTCCGAGAGACCGTCAAGAAACTTACTCACTTGACTCTCCTTTCTCATCCACTGAAGACCCACTCACCTTCAACGTAAATTTCAAAACATCCGTTGTACCTGACTTGTCTGAGGCTTTAACTGCCTTCTTAGCTACCTTAGCCTGCTGAATAATCTCAACTCCTGAGCCATCAAACTCAGCACTCTGATTCAAAGACCGCATAAATGTGGAGACGGAAAATTCATCCAAACCCATCCCAGAAACCCTCATGCCACTTTCATCACTGTTAATAGACTCCAACGCAATACCTTCATTAATCAGCGTAGGGAGAATATTAAACCTTGATGCAGTCACGTATCTCTGAGACTCCAATATCTCTAGTGAAGAGATCTTAGCATTTAGCTCACGCTCCAACTGCTCATATTCCTTTAACTTAACCAGCTTTATTTCCAGCTCCACACTATCTTGTTCTACTTTTTCTAAATTCGCTTTCGCTGCCCCATGTTGACTATCAACATATAGGCTATAGAGGTAGCCCAACAAACTTCCAAACAACAAAAAAGCTAGACATATTTTATAAAAATTTGACTGCTTACGCCCCTTGGAGTACTCTCGCCAAGGCAGTAAATTAACCTCAAACATAGCGGACTCCATGACAAGCTCTGCGCGCCAAGTGAATAGCCGTCGCAAAGTAGCCACCAGCTTTCTCATATGTCTGTTTTTTCAACATCCTCCCCGTTGAGATAGATGTCAGTATATCATTCTCTTTAATTTGCAGCTTTAACCCAGCTGATAGCTCTGAAATCATTTTAGGAACGATAGTACCCGTTCCATAAACAAAACATTTTGAAGGCCTCTCACCATCATGCAGAGCTTGGTATAGCCGCATTTCAGACTCAACACTAGCCACCAATGTCTCTATATATTGATTCGTTTTGGCTGCAAGAATATCATTTCCTTCTATGTCGTCCGCCAAACCTTGCAACCTATCCAGTATAATTGCCTGATAGCAAAGCAACTCCAAATCTTCTGGCAACAACAG
>CAKMZF010000172.1:2148-3747 GCA_929200405.1 uncultured Gammaproteobacteria bacterium
TCTGTCATTGATGCTGGAAAGGTTATTTCTCGACTCACCGCATTCATTTGCGGTATTGCCGCTGCTGCATAATTAGATTTGCTATCAACCTGCTGCATATGCTCTTCAATCAAGTCTGAAACCTCTGCCCAGTACGCATCCTGATTCACTCTAATTGGTTTGCGATAAGCATCACGCTTACCCCCTGAACCAGTCTTTCTACCAAACGCACTAGAAATCTCCAGCGGAATTTCTGCATTAATTTGAGCTGTATAAAGAGAGTCGACTAGCACTCTTGAACCGGCGAGAGAAGCTACGGCGATTTTAATCAATCGACCATCAATATCTACACCTACCGCTTGAATTTTTGCCATGTGAACCTAATAACTGGGTAAAGATAACAACTATATTGAGTTTTCATTAATGAGGCACATTCACCAAGCGCGAACGCAATATTTTGCTAAGGAACGAAATATTATTTCGCTCAATTAAAACTAAACTCAATTATAAGTTGAAAAAATTTTTCTTCAACTTTGATTTGCAATTACTAAACATTTTACCTGTTAACTAAACAATATGCACTTCTTTAAATACTTTTTTTAAATGATTTTTCTTTGAAATTAACCTCATGAGCAATATTCATAACCGAAAAACATCTATCTTTGAGAAACTTGAAACTTCTTCCAATTTTATTTAGGAAACACCTATGAAATCCATGCACAGCACTACTATAGTCGCCGCAAGACGCGGTGAAAATGTCGCCATCGGTAGCGACGGACAAGTTACACTTGGCAATACCATTATTAAAGGCAATGCTGCTAAAGTGAGGCTACTAGGCAAAGAACAAGCAGTTATCGGCGGCTTTGCAGGAAGCACGGCAGATGCTTTCACGCTTTTTGAGAAATTTGAAGCCAAGCTCGAAGAGCACGGCAATCAACTGGTGCGTGCTGCTGTCGAACTAGCCAAGGAATGGCGAACTAATGAAAGCTTGCGCAAATTAGAAGCAATGCTTATCGTCGCTGACAAGCACAAAACGCTCACCATCAGCGGCAATGGCGATGTATTAGAGCCTGAGCACATGGTGACCGCCATTGGTTCTGGCGCCCCTTATGCACTTTCTGGAGCAAGAGCCTTGCTTGATCACACCGATTTTGATGCAAAAACAATTGTTAAGGAATCCTTGACCTTAGCTGCGGATATTTGTATATACACCAATCATCATTTCACCATCAAAACTTTATAATTCGACAGATGCAGATTGATTATATTCAATTACTTCGAGGACATCACACATATGAACAACATAAACAAAACAACTCACGACATAGAACAAACCTTAACACCCCGAGAGATTGTCTCTGCGCTTGATGAGCATATTATTGGTCAAAAAGCCGCCAAACGCTCCGTTGCTATCGCTTTAAGGAATCGTTGGCGAAGAGCCCAACTTAAGCAAGATCTTCGCCAAGAAGTCACGCCTAAAAACATCTTGATGATAGGACCAACGGGCGTTGGAAAAACTGAGATATCTAGACGGCTTGCCAAACTCGCCAACGCCCCATTCATTAAAGTAGAAGCAACCAAATTTACAGAAGTCGGCTATGTCGGCAGAGATGTTGAATC
>CAKMZF010000173.1 GCA_929200405.1 uncultured Gammaproteobacteria bacterium
CAAAAAGCATTGAGTAATCTCGCGCTTGAGAATGGCATGCAGCTCCGGTTTTTCCACGGCAGAGGTGGTACAGTTGGTCGTGGTGGCGGTCCTACCCATGAGTCTATATTGTCTCAACCCGGCGGTAGCTTGCATGGCAGTATAAAAATTACAGAGCAAGGTGAAGTGCTTTCCAGTAAGTATCATCATCCAGAAACGGCAATCTATGAAACCACGCTTGGGCTAACAGGGCTTATAAAATCAGTCTCAGGTAAGTTTCATAAACCAGATGATTCGGCTTGGTATGATACTTTCGCAGCACTAACTGAATCTGGTGAACAGAAATATCGTGAGCTGACTGATGATGATGCGGCTTTGATTCCATTTTTCTATGCAGCGACACCAGTAAAAGAGCTAGGGCAGCTTAATATCGGTTCTAGGCCATCTCATCGTAAATCGGGAGATGTTTCTAAGAAGTCTATTCGCGCTATCCCTTGGGTGTTTGGTTGGGCGCAGTCGCGATTTATGTTGCCAGCATGGTATGGCATAGGCACTGCATTGTCAGAGCTGTTAAAAACACCAGAAGAAGTAGAAAAAGTGCGTGAGCTATATCGCGAATGGCCATTCTTTTTTGGATTGATAGACAACGTACAGATGTCTGTTTATAAGGCAGAGTTGGGGATGGCGAATGATTATACCAAGCTTGCTCACTCAGAGCTTAGCGAGCAAGAGTCTACTAGACTGTATGAGAATATAAAAGCAGAGTTTGAGCTGACTATTAAAATGTTATTGCTGGTTACTGAACAGAGCATTTTACTAGAGAATAACTCTCGATTAGCCACCATATTGCAATGGCGAAATGCTTACTTAGATCCTATCAATCATGTGCAGTTGGCAATATTGAATCGAATTCGCCATAGCGTTGATGCGGATGATTTGTCTGAATGGCAACCAGCATTAATGCGTAGTATCAATGGTATAGCGAACGGTCTTCGCAATACAGGATAACAAGATAATTCAGCTGAACGAATTATCTTAAAAAAAGACGTGAAATATTGAAAAAAACCGAGTGAAAGGCTTGTGGTTTTAAAAAAAATCAGTATGATTTGCGTCCTCAAAAGGTTAAGCAATTAACCGAGAGGGCCGTTAGCTCAGTTGGTAGAGCAGTTGACTTTTAATCAATTGGTCGGGCGTTCGAGTCGCCCACGGCCCACCATTTTAACCCTTAATTCTAAAGGGTTTTATTGTCTTAAATAAATACACCTCTAGATAACTAGTCTTTAGGGCAAGTTTTGCGGCTAAGTATGATTTTTTATAAATTATATTTTCTGTACTAACTTTCTTTGATTGGTCGAAAAATCCATTTCTGTCATTGCGAATCTATTTACTCCGTTTTGATTATATCCAAATAAAGCTCCGATTATGCGTGCACATACCGCTGATGGCTGTGCTCAACGGTTTTGTCGATCATTACCAAGCCTTTAGATTTGCAATCCTCCAGAGCGGTTAAAGGGAAGGCTGATAAATGGGAAGTGCATTTTGCCTGTGAGATTGTACTTAAAGCCGCCGCCACTGGCTATGCTGGGAATAAGCGAAGCGAACTGAATTAAGTTGACTGAGATTGGAATAGTGACGTTAGAGGACTGCTTCGCAGCGATAGTCACAGATTGGTTTTGCTGCCCAGACGCTACCTGTTGATTATTGACAGCTAGGGCGTAGTCTATACCGCGCAAAGGAATAGAAATCGTGTTTGGATTAAAGACATTTAAACCAACATCAATGCTGACTTGCTGTAGGGTAAGTTTTTTTAGGTTTACCGAAGTAACACTGACTTTGGGTGCGAGTTGCTGAGAGATGCCGCCGCCCAGGCCACTACAGGCGCTTAAAAAAATACCGGACCCGCTTAGGGCTAAAAGTTGTCTGCGTTTAATTGTTGTTGACATAAATTATCCTCCTTAAAAGAAACAATTATAACGCCCTTAGCTTAATGTTTCGTATCTGCTGGGTATATTGAATTGCTATATTTTTTGATATTTTCTCTCAGGTCTACCAACAGTGCCATAGTTGATTTTAGCGCTTAGAACCTCCTGCGACACTAGGTATTCAAGGTATCTTCTGGCTGTGGTTCTGCTGGCGCCAATTTTAACGGCAACCTCCTCTGCACTATAGCCATTTTCTTGACTTCTATCGAGAGCAGCACTACCAATGGTAAAGACATCGACAATATTTTTTAAGGTGATTTCATCTATGCCTTTTGGATGCCTAGTTTTAGCAGTGTTTTCAATAGTATTGTTAGTCGCTATGGTGCTAGCATTTCCATGAAGTATTTTATCCACATCTGCTTGGTATAGATCGGTAATTTCATCCAGTTGATGAAAATGTGCTTTAAACCTTTCTAATGCGCTTTGCAGACGATTAAATGCTAAGGGCTTGAGAATATAATCAAATACACCAAAATTCATAGCAGATTTTAGAGTCTCTATCTCTGAGGCGGCGGTGATTAAGATAACATCAGTGGGCTGTTTGGCATTGCGTAATCTGGATAAAATTTCAATGCCATTGCCACTGGGGAAGTGCACATCTAATAGCAATAAATCCGGTTGATAAAGTTCCAAAAAATCTTCGGTCTCGTCTGCGGTGTGAGCGATGCCAATGACTGTGAATCCGGAAATTCGCTCGACAAATCTCTGTTGTATGTTGGCAATTCGCTGGTCATCTTCTGCAATGACAATGCTAATTTCTGGTTGGGTATTTGTTTTCATCTGATATTACAAACTGCGATTTTTAGGGTCTTTAGGAATGTATACGGTAACTCTAGTGCCAGAAAGCTGTATTTGTGCAAAAGTAATTTCGCCATTGAGTTTTGAAATCAGCTCTTGGCTCAGATGCAGTCCATATCCTCTGGGTTGAGTGTTGTTGCTTTGTTTGGTGGTATAGCCTTTTTGAAATACCTTGTCTAAGACTTCTGTAGCTATTCCAACGCCATTATCTTCTACTTCAAAAATGATGTCTTTGCCGCTGTCAAAAATGACGAGCTTTACAGTTTTCTGTGGAGGATTTTGCTCGGAGACTGCTTCAAAGGCATTATCTATAATATTGCCTAATATACTCACAACAGCATTGCGAGAGATGTGCTCTGGAAAATCATGCAGACTGCTTTCAGGGTCAATTTCCAGTCTTATCGCCAATTCTTTGGCGCGGTTATACTTTCCAATCAAAAGGCCTGATATTAATGGGTCGGGGACTTGGTGAAACAGTAGTTCCAATAGGTTTTGGTGTTCGTTGATCTCTTGGCCAATAATTTCTAGCGCCTCTTCTTTGGCATCAATTTGAATAAGTCCAGAGATGGTGTGGAGTTTATTTGAATACTCGTGAGCTTGTGAACGCAAGGAGTCAATGTGTTGTTTGGATTGATTTAGCTCTAAACTCAAAGATTCCAACTCATCTTTTTTGCGAAAACTGGCAACCACGCCAGTTATCTGATTGTCTTGGCGGATAGGTATTCTGTTGGCAACGAATTCACGATTATTAATAATAATGCTTTGATCATATTCTGGCACTCCAGATTCCAGCACTTGCTTGAGATTACTTTCGGGGAGAACATCATCTATATGAGCGCCAGTCAAATTGCGGTCTCTGGCTAGGCCGATCATTTTCGCAGCATTTTGATTAAACGTAATAATTTTGCCGATTTTATTAATGGCAATGATGCCTTCACGGACTGATTCCACAGTCACATTTCTCTCTTC
>CAKMZF010000174.1 GCA_929200405.1 uncultured Gammaproteobacteria bacterium
CCAGAAAAACCTGGTAGAGGTGGTCGAAATCAAAGTCTTGCGCTTGCCCTAGCTATTGAGATATCTGGTGAGAAGAATATTGCCATATTAGTTGCCGGAACAGATGGCAATGATGGACCGACATTAGATGCTGGTGGAATTATTACAGGACAGACGGTAAAGAACTTAAATAAATCTAGAGAAGCGCTTCGCAAAGCAGATGCTGGCACTTATCTGGCTGCAAATGAGAGTTTATTTACCACTGGGCAGACTGGCACGAATGTGATGGATTTATTGATCGCCTATCGTTGGTAGGTTGTTATAGAAGCATTCAACACGTTTAAAGCATGGGATCAACTTTAGCTTGAATAGCCATACAGAATTTGCAAATAGTAATCAGCCTAACCGAACATTTATGTGGAGCAAAGTCGGGTTGTTATGTGGATGGTTGGTGACGGCTATTTGCTTGGGCTTTGGTTTAATTCAGCCGTTATTCTCGTTGACCAAATTTTGGTTCTTTGAGAATCATTTTGTCATATTAGAAGGCGTTTCCCTGCTTTGGGAAGAGCAGGTTTGGTTGTTGTGGCTGGCACTGTTGCTTTTTAGTGTCCTCATACCTTGTGCCAAGTTGCTATCATTGCTTTGGTTAATATGGCAATACCCCTACCCTTCATCTAAGGTGATTAAAGGACTTCATTTGATCGGCAGATGGTCAATGGTGGATGTTTTTCTCGTTGCTTTGCTGGTGGCGGTTGTAAAATTTAAGGTCTTCGCTGATGTCAGCGTCTTGAGTGGGCTTTATTATTTCACAGCAAGTATTATCGGGACTATTTTGCTTACTTCTATTTTGGAAAAAAGCGCTAGCAAGTAATGTTTTTGGTGACATGACTTTAACGCATAAATTGAAGTGTAGGTGTTTGTTTTTTACTAGCAAGAAGGTTTTTGATCATGCCTTCAGCAATAATCTTACCTCCTTTTTTACCGCCTTCTGGGCCTAGCTCAATCAGCCAGTCACATGCTTTTAGCAGATCTAAGTTATGCTCAATAACAATGACGGAGTGACCTTGGTCAACTAGTTGATGTAACACAGTTGTTAGTTTATCTACATCTGCCATATGCAGCCCTACTGTCGGCTCATCTAATATGTATAAGGTATGCGGTGCGCCTTTGGCGCTTCGGCTTTTTGCTTTGGATAATTCGGTGACTAGTTTGATTCTCTGTGCTTCACCACCGGATAGAGTTGGGCTTGGTTGACCCAACTTTAGGTAGCCCAAACCAATATCTTGCAATAGACTAAGTGCGTAGTGTGTTTTGGGATGTGCTTCAAAATAGCTCATAGCATCATCTACTGGCATATCTAAGATTTCACCAGCGGTTTTGTCACGTAACTTAATTTGTAAAGTCTCTTGGTTAAAACGCATACCCTTGCAGCTTTGGCAGGGCTCTCTGACATCGGGTAAAAAATTCATCTCAATTTTTATCTGTCCTTGCCCACCGCACTCTGCACAGCAACCATCTTTGTTGTTAAAGGAGAATCTATTAGGCTTCCAGCCACGAATTTGGGCTTCTTGGGTGTTGCTTAGTTGCTTGCGGATATCATCCCAAATGCCGATATATGTGGAGGGGCAGGAGCGTGGTGTGCGACCTATCGGTGTTTGATCGACCTCTAAAATACGACCAACTGTCTCAATATTGCTTAATTCACTGGCATGTGTCAGAGCATTTTTGGGGTTGTCTAGTTGGGCGCGAAGATTGGGTTCAAGCACTTGTCGAATTAATGTGCTTTTACCGCTTCCGGAAACTCCTGCTACTCCAATAAAGCGATGTAATGGGAACTTAACGGTCAGGTTTTTTAGATTATGCTTAGTAGCGCCTTTAAGGATAATATGGGTATCCTTGGCGCTGGTTTTTTTCTTGCTGAGTATAGTTGTATCGGGCTCAGAGAGTTTTTTTGCAGTTAAAGAGGTCTTGCTCTTACAGATGTTTTTAAGCGTGCCTTGGGTAACTACTTGGCCACCATTCATTCCTGCGCCTGGGCCTATGTCTATTATATGGTCAGCGGCTCGAATAGTCTCTTCATCATGTTCGACAACAATGACGGAGTTGCCTTGTGAGACTAGATTGCTAAGGCTGCGAACTAATCGCTGATTATCTCTGGCGTGCAGCCCTATAGTCGGTTCATCTAACACATAGCAGGCACCGCTCATATGATTACCAATTTGTGATGCTAAACGGATTCTCTGTGCTTCGCCACCCGACAAGGTGGGAGCTCCACGTTGAAGAGATAGATAGTCTAGCCCAACTTCTAATAAGAATTGCAGTCTTGATTTGATTTCTTCAACCAAAGGTTGACCGATTGTTTGAGATCTTTTGTCTAACTTGATATTTGCAAAAAACTCAGCCAAATCTGCGACTGATTTTTGGCACAGCTCACCAATGGAGTGCTGGTGAAACTTCACTGCAAGTGCAGTCGGATTTAGACGTTGCTCATGGCAAGCAGGGCAGGGTTGCTTGGTTTCATCGCCGACTACACCGGTGCCATCACAGGTTAGGCAGCTGCCATGTCTGCTGTTGTAAGAGAATAATCTAGGGTCAAGTTCTGCAAAGCTCTTTTGGCAGCTAGGACAGGCTCTTGCTGTTGAAAACAATCGCGCATTAGCGAGTGCTGATTTTGTTTCCGTAGATGAGGAGGATGATATGGCTTTCAATCTTCCCTTGCCTAAGTTAAGGGTCTTTTCCAGTGCGGCAGTGAGTGTCTTGGTAGGAGCTTTGGGAATTTTTAAGCTGGCAACCGTTAAGTCGATATCGTGAGTCTTGTAGCGATCTAGCTTCGGCCAGTTGTCTGTCTGCTCTGGCTTACCGTCAATCCAGAGTTCGGAGAAGCCTGCATTGGATGCCCAATCAGCAAGTTCTTTATATAACCCTTTTCTATCAACAATAAGCGGTGCAATTAATGTCAATTTTTGACCAGCAAACTGCTTTCTTATCTGATGCTCTATTTGTTCAAAGCTTTGTGCTGTTATTGGGATCTGACAATCAGGGCAATGCTGCTCACCTAGGGTTAAGAAAAGCTGGCGCAGATAATGATATATTTCAGTTGTGGTGGCTACAGTGCTCTTCTGTCCACCTCTGCTAGTGCGTTGTTCTATTGCTATGGCTGGTGGCATGCCTAATAAGGCGTCAACTTCAGGTCTTGGTGGCGGTTGGATAAATTGTCTTGAAAAGGCATTGAGTGATTCCAGATAGCGGCGTTGACCTTCTGCGAATAAGATATTAAAGGCTAAGGTGCTTTTTCCACTGCCGGAAATACCCGTAATTGCAACCAGTTGATTATGAGGAATATTAACGGATAGATTTTTAAGGTTATGCTCCCTGGCTTGAATGACCGAAATTTGTTTTGGTGCAACCGCAGCATCGTATGACGGTGAATATTCCTGAACTGTATATTGTAAATGAGCCGTCAGAGCTACGCCGGTTGGGGTTTTGTTTTTCTTAGCGAGCTCTGGCGTGCCTGAAAAAATAATTCTACCGCCATGACTGCCTGCGCCGGGCCCTAGTTCAATGAGATGATCTGCATTATTGATAATGTCTAGATGATGTTCCACAATGAGTAGCGCGTTCCCAGCGCTAACAAGTTGCTGTAAAGCCAATAATAAGGTTGCGACATCTGCCATATGCAAGCCGGTAGTAGGTTCATCAAGAATGAACAGAGT
>CAKMZF010000175.1 GCA_929200405.1 uncultured Gammaproteobacteria bacterium
ACTATGGCATGGATTGCTGATGAATATCGCCGCCATAGCCCCAACGAGCTGAACTACTGGGCCTGTGTGACTGGTAAGCCAGTAGCTGCTGGCGGTATTCAAGGCCGTGCTGAGGCAACGGGACGGGGTGTTCAATATGCGATACATAATATTTTCCGTACCCCAGAAGATATCGCCCGCACTGGCATGACCGCAGAGCTAAAAGGTAAGCGAGTTGTGGTGCAAGGCTTGGGTAACGTGGGCTACCATGCCGCGAAGTTTTTAGCAGAAGATGGCTGTAAAATCACCGCGGTAATTGAGCGTCATGGTGTGGTTTATAATGAAGATGGTCTGGATGTTGATGCCCTAAAAGAGCACATTAGCAAAACAGGATCCATCGCACATTTTGAAGGTGCCACTAAATTTGATGAGGATGGTGCACTTGGGCTAGAGCATGACTGCGATATATTAATACCAGCCGCATTAGAAGGGGTTATCCACAAAGACAACGCCGCGAATATCAAAGCCTCGCTTATCGTAGAAGCAGCGAATGGTCCGGTGACTTATAGCGCTGATTTGATACTAAAAGAGCGTGGCGTGGTGATTATGCCAGACATGTATGTTAACGCTGGCGGTGTGACAGTCTCTTACTTTGAGTGGGTGAAAAACTTAGCGCATATGCGTTTTGGTCGTATGGAACGCCGCTATCACGAAATGGAGCAGACTCGTTTGGCGAAAATTTTAGAGTCCATGACTGGCAAGCAAATCCCTGATGAATTTGCACACGGCTTTATCGCTGGCGCAGATGAGTTGGATTTGGTGCGTTCTGGTCTGGACGACTATATGCAATCTGCCTATGGTCGTATCAGCAAGATATGGAATACCGATACTAGCGTGAAAGACATGCGTACAGCTGCCTATATTTCCGCTATATCAATGATCGCCAACTCCTATAAAGTATTGGGCATTTAAACTACTGAGTTTACATACTTTTAGAGACAATTATGCGCCAAATTGTTCTATATATCACAACAAGTCTGGACGGATATATCGCCAGCAAAGATGGCAGCATAGATTGGCTATTTACTGACCAAGACTACGGCTATGGGGATTTCATATGCTCTGTAGACACTGTGCTCATGGGGCGAAAGTCCTATGAGCAAATACTTGGCTTTGATGGTGTGTTTCCCTACCTTGGTAAGCAAGTCAAAGTATTTAGTCGGCACCCACTGCCCAGACCAGAAACTGTGGTGGGTGCAGAAGTAGATATAGAATTTGTGAATCAAGATATTGTAGAGTTGGTTCAGTCACTGAAGCAACTGGAAATACAATCGACAGCTACGTCTGGTGCTGTCGGAACTGGTAATATATGGTTACTTGGCGGCAGCAACATGCTGCGGCAATTTGTGGAGCAAGACCTGATTGATGAATATCGAATCTTTATTCATCCCCTAATATTAGGTGAAGGTATTCCGCTATTTGAAACAGGCCATTATCAAAAACAATTGCAACTGATAGACTCGCAGAGTTATAGCTCTGGCATGGTAGAGCTAAGATACCGAGCTGCTAGATAAATATTCGATACACAGTAAGATAACACCCTGAGAGTCTGCACTTCCCTCCCAACACCAAACTACCAGAAGTAAATAAATGATAGAAAAAGCGGAATCAATAGAGCCCGTCAGTTACACTATAAATGGCTATGAATACCAAGGCATTGCTACCGGTGAAAAAGGCCAGCCGCTAATCATAGGGCTACATGGTTGGCTAGACAACGCCAACACCTTTGCACCGATGATTCCTTATATAGAAGGTTATCGACTGATATCACTAGATATGCCAGGTCATGGATTCTCAGCGCATTGGCCGTCTGTAGCTGGTGGTGGTTATCCCTATCATTACAGCGAGATCATCGTCTGGCTGACTCGCATGTTTACCGAGATTATAAATATAGAAGGCTTGGCAGCAGGTCAGCAACAACCCATACTTATGGGGCACTCACTAGGTGGCACAGTGGCGGTCATGTTTGCAGGGCTATTTCCTAAAAAAATACAAATGTGCATACTGATAGAGTCCTTAGGCCCGATAAGCAGTGCGGATGAAACTTTACCAGAGCGCATGCGAAAATCGATTAATTTGCAACTGCGGCAAAGTCGCTCAAACCTACGGTTATTTCCTAATATGGAAGCGGCGATTGAGCGTCGTATGGATGAGCGAAACATCGGAGGTCCCATCAACAGAGAAGCATCTCAGTGGTTAGTGCAGAGAGGCTTAGCAGAGGTTGAGGGCGGCTATCAATGGCGCAGCGACAAAGCGCTAATGCTGCCATCTCCACAATACTACACGGAGCAACAAGTATTAGCGACTATCGCTGAGATAACTGTGGATACGCTGATAATCATCGGAGACAACGGTCTATTTTCAAAACACAGCAATGTAGAGACACGCTTAACAGCCTTTCCACAGAAAACAGAAGTAAGACTAGCAGGACGACATCATCTACATATGGAGCATCCGCAGGCAGTGGCCGATAGCGTTAGAGCCTTCATAGGCTGATTCAATAACACGGAGCAAATTTTAATCCAATATCGGCAATTCATTTCTCATCCATTCCTAAATGCTAGGCTGTTCTACTACGACGGCCTATTCATGGAATTAAGCTGCATCTCAAACGCTAGAGATTACGTAGTTCACTTAACACCCAGAAAAAGTGAAAGAAACCGGCTAAAAAAATAGCATATTTTTATCACATTGCTTAAGTTATGACGTAGAGAATTTATTATGAAAACAAGCAAAATATTAACCAACCCATTATTTAACAGCGCAACAAAGCTCCGTAGTTATGTTGCCGCCGCAATGCTATCAGTAGCCTTACTAGGTGCGCATAATGTTGTTCAAGCAGAAGGAATATTTCCGGTTGTGGGCGTGGATGGCACGCAAGCAGATTTAAACAGCTATTTAAAAGATGGTAAATGGACTTTAGTAAAAGTATGGGCCACTTGGTGCCATGTTTGTGAGCTGCAAAAACCCGTTATCTCAGAGTTGCACGATAAGCACGTTGATGGGGATATGCTCAGTGTGGTTGGGCTATCTCTAGACGGTAAGGCGAAGCTGCCAGAAGTTCAAGCAAACCTCAAAAAACACCCCGTGACATTTAACAATTTCGTAACCGAGCTAGATGATGTATTTGCTTTCAACTACGGTCAACTAACAGGCGAGGACTTCTATGGAACGCCCACTTATCTACTATTTGGCCCAGATGGAGAAATTGTCGCTAATCGTAGTGGCATGATTCAAGCTGGAGATATTGAGAGATTTATTGAGAGCTCATCTCTATAACTCGACTTCATACTCACTTGTTGAAAAGTGGTTGTGGCAAGCCTAAGCTTTTAAACTTCTATAGTGTTGATTGGGCTTGCTGCTTTCCTCTAAATATTGTGAATGCTCTTCATGTATAGTTCTAACGTTACTTTTTAGAAAAGTAGCCAAAACCTGCTTCGGTATAGTTGCTTAATCTGATTCGCTCAGCCACTTTGGCGGAAACTTGTCAAATCGCTGCCACGTTCAGTTGGATGCTGTCTATGAAGGAGGTTCATACAAGCTTTTTCCCGCTAAAGCGACTAATCGAATCAGGCAACTATAAAGTCGC
>CAKMZF010000176.1 GCA_929200405.1 uncultured Gammaproteobacteria bacterium
CCAAGCTCTTTCATCAGCTTAGTTGGTGCATTGCATAAATGAACCGGCACCGGATGCGTCTTCTGAGCGCGAACATCCGCCATTGCCTGTTTATAGGCATTATAAACGGCATTACTTTTTGCCGCCAATGCTAAGAAGATTACCGCTTGTGCTAGAGCTAGCTCCCCTTCTGGGCTGCCAAGGCGCTCAAATGCAATCCATGCATTATTGGTGATTTCTAAGGCACGAGGATCCGCATTACCGATATCTTCGCTAGCTATGCGCACCAATCTGCGTGCTAGGTAATGCGGATCGGTTCCACCATCTATCATCCGACAGAACCAGTACAGTGCTGCATCAGGATTGCTACCCCGAACAGATTTGTGTAATGCTGATATTTGATCGTAAAAATGATCGCCTTGCTGGTCAAATCGCCGAACACCGCCGGTAATAATTTGGGCAGCTGCATGCTCTACAGAAACAGTGGGATCAGATATTTGTGCTGTCAATAGCTCTAGCATAACTAATAGGCGTCGGGCATCACCGTCGGCAGACTCTATTAGCGCCTCAGCAACTTCTGCAATCTCAGCACGCTTTTCACTGAGTAAATCGTGGCTATTACAGGCACGCTGCAACACGCCTTGCAAATCCTCATTAGACAATGATTTCAGCACGTAGACTTGTAACCTAGATAACAAAGCGTTATTTAGACTAAAACTGGGGTTCTCTGTGGTCGCTCCCACCAGTATTATGGTGCCATTCTCAACAAAGGGCAGGAAGGCATCTTGTTGAGATTTGTTAAAACGATGTATCTCATCGATAAAAAGCAAAGTTTTCTGGCCATTGCTGCGGCGCAAATCCCCTGCAGTTGCCACAGCTTCACGGATATCTTTAACACCCGCCATGATTGCAGAAAGCCCGATATAATGCGCATTTGCGCTAGCTGCTATCAACTTAGCTAATGTGGTTTTGCCAGTACCCGGTGGACCCCAAAATAGCAATGAATGAGGCTGCTGGCTTTCAATAGCTTTTGTTAAAGCCGATCCTGGATATAATATATGCCTCTGCCCTGCTACTTCAGATAATGAGGTCGGTCTTAATAAATCAGCTAATGGCCTATAAGCATTACTATGAGCAGATTCTACGGCATTATCCGCAACTGTAGAATCTGGCTTATCAGTCATTTTATGACTCTCTTTACCACCAATAAGATCTAGCTGGCTCAAGAGACAACCTTGAGCCAGCTATAGTGCGAAAAATTTTGATAGGAGTTAGTTAAAAACATCGACACCAGCGGGAATTTGAAAATCAAATATGCTTTTCGGCATTGATATGTTTTGCTGAACGTCTCTAAGCGCAAGCATCGTCAGATGATCTTGCTTATTGACCACTTCTATCTGCGATAGCTGTCCATGAGTAAAACCAAATAGCATGCTTTTATATTCGCTCTTTGAGCTCTTAGGCAACAAACTCCAACGCACCACACCATCAGACTGCTTGCCAACCCGCTTAATGGTAAATTCAGAGGCTATTGGCTTTGAACCGGTTAAAATAGACGCTGGTAATCTACCGGAGACATCCGCGACATTGCGGACGGTTACCTGCGATAGATCTTTGTCGTAAAACCAGACTTTTTTGCCATTCGAGACCAACTCTTGCCGATAAGGTGTGGTGTAATCCCAATAGGCTTTACCGGGTTTTGAAATTTTTAAAACCCCATGTGACGTTTCTACTTTGCTGCCTTTTTCATCAAATACAATCTGCGAGAAGCTACTTTGCAAGTTCTGCAAGTTGTCAAAATATTGCTGCACTTCTGCGGGACTGTTCTGTGCTACTGCGCTTTGCGAACCTATCAATAAGCTCGTAATAACAGCAGCCAATGAAGCGGTTTTTTTTATACTTTTTAGGATCATGGCTAAGCCTCTTTATTTTTTAGTTAGTGCGTTTTAGCACCCCGACTTTGTTATTTACTAACTACAGCTATTACCAGTAGTCGCAATATAAGTGAGTCTATAATGCAGTTTTGAATGAGATCTGAATTTTTATGAACAAGCTTAATTGTAGCTAAACAGATCAAAATATATTTTCTAGCGCTTGCAACTATTCTGCAAACTAAACTCCCTAAAGCTCGGTTGGTGGCGGCGCTAGTACCTCTCTGGTACCCCCATTGTCTGGTGTGCTGACAACACCCGCCGCTTCCATATCCTCAACCAGCCTAGCCGCACGGTTAAAGCCAACTCGAAGCTGCCGCTGTAGAAATGATATGGTCGCCTTACGGCTTGTGGTCACGATAGCTACTGCTTCATCATATAGCTCATCCTGATCATTAACAGGCTCTGCAGCAGCTGCTGCTTCCGCTTCTTCCTCTACATTGACAGTGATATTCTGAATATAATTAGGCGTACCGGTGCTTTTTAAGAAATCAACCACCCGAACGACTTCATCATCATCTACAAACGCGCCATGAGCACGAGATGGCTGCCCACTGCCCGGTGGCATATAGAGCATATCACCATTACCAAGTAAGTTTTCCGCGCCCTGTGTGTCTAAGATAGTACGCGAGTCAATCCTTGAGGAGACTTGGAAAGCGATACGGGTTGGCACGTTAGCTTTAATCAAACCGGTAATTACATCAACCGATGGTCGTTGAGTTGCTAAAATTAAGTGAATACCTGCCGCTCTAGCCTTCTGTGCTAATCTTGCAATAAGCTCTTCAACTTTTTTACCAACGACCATCATCATATCGGCTAGCTCATCAATCACCACCACGATAAATGGCAATGCCTCTAACGGTGGCGCTTCTTCCATAAGCTGTGCCGTGGGATCCATCTTATATAATGGATCAAGAATAGGCTCACCACGCTCCATAGCTTCCTTCACAACTTCGTTATAACTGGCGATATTGCGAACTTTAAGAGCAGATAGCAGTTTATAACGACGCTCCATTTCTGTAACACACCAGCGTAATGAGTTTGCTGCTTCTTTCATATCTGTCACAACAGGTGTCAATAGATGCGGAATATCATCGTATATAGACAGTTCCAACATTTTTGGATCAATCATAATCAACCGAACTTCATGCGGCGTAGCTTTAAAAAGTATGCTCAACAGCATTGCATTGACCGCTACGGATTTACCTGATCCAGTGGTACCTGCCACTAGTAAATGTGGCATTTTTGCAAGATTTGCCACTACCGACTTACCACCGATATCTTTACCCAACACTAGGGTTAGCGGTGATTTTTGCTTGATAAACTCGCGAGATTCAAAGACTTCGCGCAAATAGACAGTCATGCGCTTATGGTTCGGCACTTCAATACCAACGTGTGTACTTCCCGGTATGGTTTCCAGTACTCGAACACCCATTACAGCCAGACCTCTGGCAATATCTTTAGACAGATTGTTAATCTGGCTAACTTTCACGCCTGGTGCTGGGTCAATTTCATATAGCGTAATCACGGGACCAGCAGAAACCTTGCGCACAATCACTTCTATATTGTAACTTGCCAGCAACTTCTCTAACTGCTCAGATTTCTCTTTTAAACGCTCTTCAGACACCTCATCACTAAGCTCTTGCTCCGGCGCTTCATCTAATAAACTCACTGTTGGCAATTGACCATT
>CAKMZF010000177.1 GCA_929200405.1 uncultured Gammaproteobacteria bacterium
GAGGATATAAGCGGCCGCAGCACTGAGGCAGATTGCTTGTATAATGAGTACGGGTATCGATAGTGAAAGCAATATACTGAGAAGTAGAGCCATAGCCATCATACCGATAGCTAGTATTTTATAAAATGGGGCAATAGCGCCGTGGTTTCGCCAATCGGTGATTATCGGGCCAAAAATCTTGTTGCTTTCTAACCGCCGCTGCAATGTCGGGGAGCTTTTGCTAAAGGCGAAGGCAGCAAGTATGACAAATGGGGTGGTTGGCAGTAAGGGCAATAGGATACCGATAGCACCAAGTAGTAACGCTGCACAGCCGAGTAGTAGCCAGAATGCTTTCATTGTTTGTATGGCTCTTGGAGTTCTGCAATCTAGTATAGGCTAGCTTTTCCAAGCGATGGCTGCAAACCAGAGCCAAGCGATAATCCAACTGAAGCCGCCAAGTGGCGTGATCATTCCCAATTTAGGTATGTCTAATAGTACCAGCGCATAGAGACTGCCGGAAAACAACACAATGCCTAGTAGCATGAGCGCACTTATCCATTGCCATTGGCGTATGAGCGCCGGCTTTAAGGTCATTAATAGCGAGATAAACAGTATGCCAAGGCTGTGATAGAGTTGATACTTGACGGCGGTATCAAAAGTTATCAAGCGCTCCGTGGTGACCACACTGCTTAGGCCATGTGCACCAAATGCACCGATAATAACGGATAACGCCATGAGCAAACCACCGAGGGTCAGCCATCGGTTCTCGCTGATTTTTGTGGACATCGCAGTTTCTACCTTATTGTGGATTACGCGTGAAAACAAAATGATTGTCTGTGCTCAGGTCGTCATTGAGTTGGTAGCCATCTAAGTCAAATTGTCGCAACTCATCAATTTTTGAGATCTGATTGGTTGCCATATAGCGAGCCATTAACCCACGCGCTTTCTTGGCGGAAAAACTGATGATTTTCCACTTGTCTCCTCGATATTCTTTGAAATCTACATTGATGATTTGTCCGTTTAGCGCTTTTGGTTTCACCGCACTAAAGTATTCTTTAGAAGCGAGGTTCACCAACACACCATCGTCATTGCTCAGCGTTTCATTAAGCTTGTCGGTAATGGTCTCCCCCCAGAATTCATAGAGGTTTTTGCCTCGCTGGTTACTAAGCCTAGTACCCATCTCTAAGCGATAAGCTTGCATCAGGTCTAGAGGTTTTAAAAGTCCATATAAACCTGAGAGTATGCGAATATGATTCTGGGCGTAGTCCAGTGCTTTTTTATCTAACTGGGAAGCGTCAAAGCCAGTGTAGACATCACCCGTAAAAGCGTAAATGGCTTGCTTGGCATTCTCTGGTGTAAATGGGGTTTGAAAGTCGGCGAAGCGCTTCACATTTAGCTCAGCAAGCTTGTCGCTAACGGAGGTGAGTTTTCCAAACTCATCGGCACTTAGCTCTCTGGCTCGACTGATCAGTTCTTCACTGTGGCTCAGAAGCTCTGGTTGAGTGTAGGTGGCTGTTGGAGCAAGACTGTCGAAGTCCAGTGATTTTGCGGGTGATAATACAGCTAACATGATGTGATTCTCAGGTTTTGAAGGTTCCAGTTGTGTAAAGTTGCTCAACAGAGTTTGGGTTGATTGGTCTATTTTGCAAGTCCAGTGTTAAGGCAATATGATGCCATTGATCCTACAGAGAGTACAGAAAGGGTTGTGCCTAAAGTAGGCGAGATATTACTGGTAAAATTAGTTGCTTCAATATAAAAAGCCACTCCGAAGAGTGGCTATATTCGATAACCTGGGAGTGCTTAACTAGCTGTTAATGCGGCTTTGGCAGCCTCCATAGCGGCACCTTTACCATCTTGGGTTTTAACATCTTTTAGCCAAGCATCAAGGGCTTCTGGGTTAGCTTTTATCCATTCCTTAGCGGCGACATCAGGTTCTTTCTCATCATTGAGAATGGCGCCCATTATTTCATTTTCCATAGCCAATGAAAATTTTAGATTTTTGAGTAGTTGACCAATGTTGCTACATTCATCAACATAACCAGCTCTAGTATTGGTGAACACATCTGCACCGCCGTAGTTTGAGCCGAAATAATCATCTCCACCAGATAGATATTCCATCTCGATATTGGCATTCATTGGGTGCGGTGCCCAGCCTAAGAATACGATTGGCTTGTTGCGGCGCACTGATCGCTCTACTTGTGAGAGCATGCCTGCTTCTGAGGACTCAACAACTTTGAAGTCTTTTAGTCCAAATGCGTCGTTGTCTATCATGTCTTGGATTAGACGGTTGCCATCGTTTCCTGGTTCAATACCGTAGATTTTACTGTCTAGACCTTCGGCATTTTTGGCGATATCTGCAAAGGTTTTCAAACCCCCATCAAAAGCATATTTTGGCACTGCTAGGGTATATTTAGCACCGTTTAAGTTAGCGCCAATAGTGTCTACAGTGCCTTCCTCACGATAGGGGGCAATGTCTGCTTCCATGGTTGGCATCCAGTTGCCTAGAAAGACATCAATATCTTTGTTTTTTAGGCTGGTATAGGTAACGGGGACCGATAAAATTTTCACCTCAGTTGAGTAACCAATGGCTTCTAAAACCGCAGAGGTTACTGCTGTTGTCGCAGTGATATCGGTCCAACCAACATCGGAAAACCTGACAGATTTGCAGCTCTCTGGCTCAGCGGCAATGGCAGTGGTACTAAAGGTGAGCGCTAGTGTTGAAAGGGCGATAGCGTGAAATGATGTGTAAATTTTATGTGTCATAAATTCTCCTAAATCTCTAATTTACTTTATGCTTTGTTGGCTAATGTAACCTAATTATTGGCTTCTAAAATTAGTGGCATTATCTATGTTTTTGATTATAAAGTCGAATTTTTGCAAAACTTAAGATGTGTCTAATCGTTATCTCGCTGATTTATTTACGATATTGAGAAATTTGAGCTGGAATTTCTATTGATTAATCTTCTGTTGCTTGGCAGTGTGCGATAAATCAAGTTTATCGAACAACATAAGACTATTTCAGGAGCATAACTATGAAGACGAGCGCTAACATTACCCTCAAAAGTTTGGTGACTGCTGTGCTATTAATATCCCCATTGAGTGGTGTGGCACATAGCCCTTTCTCCGTTGCACCGGAGGCGTGTGATGGTATGCCGATAGATGATAAGCTGGTGGTATGCTTGGAAAAGCATTGTGATGATTTCCCTGAGAGCGATATTGTCTTGGCTTGTTATGCCCATACTCGTGATGTAAAGCTGTATCTGACCGCAGGCGAGTTGAAATCAGACATCACCGAAAAAGCAGGCGCACTAAAAGACACGCTTAGCGATATGTTCTCCAACTAAATTCAACATAGCGAAGTTCCCAAATACCCTATGATTCGACATATTCTGCTGATAAAGTTCAAACCCGCTATTGGTTTGAATGAGATTGAAGATACCCAAACACTTTTTGTAGACATTGCTCAGAAGGTGTCTGGTATTGAGGCAGTTGAATGGGGAGTGAATGATAGTCCTGAACAATTGAATCAGGGCTATACTCATACAGTATTAATGACTTTTGCTGACGAGTCTGCAAGGCAGCAATATTTACAACATCCAGCACATGAGGC
>CAKMZF010000178.1 GCA_929200405.1 uncultured Gammaproteobacteria bacterium
TTTTTATGATCTAGAATGACTATATTACTACAAAAACTCACAATAAACAATATATGACAAGATTTGGTACTATTCGTTAACTTTGTCTGGTGTAAATATTCTCCCTCTGCAGTGCTGGTATCTTGTCAGTTTGCTATAAGCTTTGCAGAAAGTGAGTTTCTGTAGCGAATTTTTTGTGAGTAACTATAAATCCTCAGACTTATTACTATTTAGTAAATATAAGTTATATTATTAATATCAATAAATTTTAAGATAGTGTGAGCAATGGAGAGCTTGGACGGCCTGTCTTAGATGAGTAAATAGAAAATAACAGGCGATCTATTAAAACCAATCTTGTAGCACTTCGGCATCGTCGAGACGGCAAAGTCTGGGATGATCGATGACTTATTCTGAGGACTCAATTAGACTAACTGCAAAATAAAACCAAGAAACAGTGCCCATGTTTACAGACAAAACTATTATACTTCGCGTGATGCGCCAGCATGAATTCCCTGCCTATCAAGACTACTTTATCTTCAGTTATAGTGAAGATTTAATGCAAAACAAGGGTTTGTCGACAGAGGTCGCGAATCATCTGGCAGTCAAGAGTCTAGACGTAAGTTTTGGCATGGGGCTGCTGAAATCAGAGCATCAACTACTGTGCATAGAGAGAGTCAACGAAGATAATCAATGTGAGCTTGTGGGTTATCTCTGGCACTGTATAGATTGCGCTGCAAAATCAAGTTATATCTACGATTTTTATATTGATGAGCCATATCGAAGTCAGGGTTATGGTAAACAGGCAATAGCTCTGCTGGAACGGCGGCTATCAACAGAGTCCGTGAATCACATTGCCTTACGGGTTGCCTATGACAACCCCCGAGCTTTGAAATTATATCAAGATGTGGGTTTTACAATCAGCGGATACAATATGGAGAAATCCATTACTGCGTAAAGTAACGCCCAGTGGTTGCTTTATAACCCAGAAAATCCTGACCGTGCAGTGCATGTAGGTATGGCTCTTCGACTTGTTTTATCTGTAGCTCGATAGCAAAGAAGATGGCGATAACACTGCAAAATATCGGCAATTCTGGCAACAATAAACAGATGCCGATGCAAAAGATCAAAATAGCCAAATAGATAGGGTTTCGACTAAAAGCAAAAATGCCATGCGTCACTAAATCTGTCTTCTCGTTAGTGTCTACGCCTATGCGCCAATTCTGGCCCATTTGTAGCTGCGACCAGCTCACCAGCCCCAAACCTATGACAGATATTGCAATACCCAATATCTGCCGCCAGCTTAGACTTTGGTCTATGCCAACTGTGGATCCAAGTAGCCAAGCATCGGCGACACTGTAAGAAAATATTCCTAGAAATCCCGTCACAAACAGCAGTGTTGCCATTTTAGCGGCCCAATTCGGTTGGTTATTTATTTTCAGAGAAGCTCCCAAGAGACTTGTTCGTAACCCATGATCTCCAGTGAGCTTATATTGCAACAGCACTCTGCCAACAAATGCTGTGCAAATAAATATTATAACCAATAGCAATGCCATATAGCGTTAGGAGATAACTTTGTCTAATGCATGCTCAAAACGGCTAACAGTCGCCTCAACATCTTTTAGTTTATCCAGTCCAAAAAGGCCTATTCGGAAGGTAGAAAAATCAGCAGGCTCATCACATTGCAAAGGCACACCTGCTGCTATTTGCAAGCCGACTTCACCAAACTTTTTGCCACTTTTTATATCCGCATCATCGGTATAGCAAACCACCACCCCAGGTGCGCCAAAACCCTCTGCTGCAACACTGACAATGCCTTTACTTTTGAGCAGCGCTCTAACTTGATCGCCCAATTGCTGTTGTGCTGCTTTTAACTTCTCGAAACCAAAGGCATCTGTTTCATTGATTAAGTCTCTAAATGCACGCAACGAATCCGTGGGCATAGTTGCGTGATAAGCATGACCACCGTTCTCATAGGCTTCCATAATCTGTAGCCATTTCGCAAGATCACAGGCAAAGCTGCTGCTTTGGGTTTGCTCAATTCGCGCGCGAGCCAGCTCACTCATCATCACCATGGCACAACAAGGAGAGCCACTCCAACCTTTTTGTGGTGCACTTATTAGCACATCAATACCTAGTGCTTTCATGTCTAACCAAATAGTGCCTGATGCGATGCAATCTATTACCAGCATACCGCCAACACTGTGTACTGCATCTGCCATTTGCTTGATGTAGCCGTCTGGCAAAATAATACCAGCTGAAGTCTCCACATGGGGGGCAAAAACCAGATCTGGCTTTTCTTTATGAATGGTTGCCACCACACTCTCGATTGGCTCCGGCTCAAAAGGAGCATTTTTATCATCATGGGTTTGTTGAGCTTTTAATACTTTGGCCCACTTGGGAATATGCCCAGTTTCAAATATTTGTGTCCAGCGATAGCTAAACCAACCATTGCGTATAACCAAGCAATTTTTATCTGTCGCAAACTGACGAGCAACTGCCTCCATGCCAAAGGTGCCACTGCCCGGAACAATCGCAACACTATGAGCGGCATAGACTTTTTTAAGAGAGGATGAGATATCATTCATCACCGCCTGAAAAGACTGCGACATATGGTTTAGCGAACGGTCTGTATAAACCACTGAATATTCTAATAGGCCATCTGGGTCGATATTGGGTAGCAAACTTGGCATTGTGTTCCTCTTAAGTCGTTAAAATATTTGCAATTCAGCATAGGCAGATTGGCCATAAAGTCAATGAATATCCACTCTATTTTTATCCATATTTCTTACTCAGCAGAAACAAAAGCCACCAGAAGTCATCTATTTAACAACTTTTTATCCCCGCGCTATAGCAATGCCACTGGGCTAGGATTAAGATAACTTTACATAACGCAAACCTTAGCAATATAGTGCAATGTAGCCATTCAAATGAGACTTTGATATGTTATTTGAACCTAGGATTTCAACCATGGATCAGCTCGGCGGAGAAGAGAAAGTCCGTGAGCTGGTGAACCGATTTTATGATTTAATCGAGACTACACCAGAGGGTGCTAATATCCATCGCCTGCACCTGAAAAATCATGGCATGGCCAGAGCAAGAGAAGAGCAGTTTAACTTTCTCTGCGGTTTCTTTGCTGGTAGAAGGCACTACGAAGAAAAACATGGCCATATGAGTGTTCGGATGATTCATCAGCATGTACCTATTACCCAAGAAGATGCTCACAATTGGCTGGCATGTATGAAGCAGGCAATTAGTGACTGTGGCATCACAGGTCCGTTGGCTGAGAAGTTACAGAAAAATTTCACCAATGTGGCACTTATGTTAGCAGGGCAGTCTCACCTCAATGGATTAACCTAACAGTGCGTTAGATCACTGAACTAAAACATCAGAGGGGCAACAACACAATCCACGATTCAGAATAGGGAAACAGAAATGGCAAAACCAACCGCCATCAGTGGCATTGTCTTTACACTATGCGGTATTGGTCTGCTGAGTATTATGGATGCTTTTGCCAAAACCCTGCAAGAGGATGGTATTGATGCTATCCAAATAATCGCCATGCGCAGCTGGCTGACTGTGCCAATACTTTTTCTCAGCTATGCCGCA
>CAKMZF010000179.1:0-1741 GCA_929200405.1 uncultured Gammaproteobacteria bacterium
TCACGAATTATTACCACTACTTTACAGGTTATCATGAATGTTATTGACCACGGTATGAATATTGCAGAGGCAACTTTCGCTCCACGCATCCACCACCAATGGCTACCAGATGAAATCCGTATTGAAGAAGGTATCAGTAAAGACACTATTGCTATCTTAGAACAGCGTGGACATAGCATACTCGAGAAGTCCGTGATGGGTTCAACTCAATCTATATTAGTCGATGAAGAAGCAGGACTGCTATTTGGCTCATCAGACCCTCGGAGAGTAGATGCAGCAACATTAGGTTACTAAAAACAAAGCTGTCGCGCTCAGAAACCCACTGAGCGCAGCAGCAATTTATCCTCAACACCAAGAAAGGACGCTATATTCAGTTTGCCACAGACAGATCACAGCAGAAGGACGTTTGATTACTTTATAAAAGCGACAAGAAAGAAAAGCAGCAAAAAACCTAATCTCCGAGCCTACCACCAAATCACAATGGGAGAGAAATTAACGCTGTTGTGAAAACACATTATCTATAACAATAGCCAAAGCTACATCCTTATCAGTCAAACCTCGTTTCACATGCGTGGTTAGTCTGATCTTCACCGACTTATAACTATTTGACCAATCCGGATGATGGTCAAGCCGCTCTGCATCAAAAGCGACGCGTTGCATAAATACCATTGCATCTGCAAATGTAGCAAAGCTAAAATCTTTTGCTAACCATCTCTGCTGTTCATCTAATGACCAGCCATTCACTAATAACTGATCAATGGCTGTTGGTAAATGAGTATCAGCAATACTCATATTTTTCTCACTTGCTCTTGGTTCAATGTTACTCAACAGGTCTAGGCATAATAGCACCATGATATCCAATCACTTCGCATGCCAGCTCATGCCCTTTGAGCAGACAATTTTGGATACCCTGCCCTTGCACATAAGCAGCTAAGAAACCAGCATTAAAACTATCACCAGCAGCAGTAGTGTCTACAACTCTGGCTGCTTTAGGATAGTTTTGCCATGCGGTTGCTGATGATTGCTCTAAGCCCAATGGCAGAGGCCCTTGAGCACCACGCTTTAATGCACCATATCGAATGCCATAGTCGTGTAGCCTTTCTAGGACTGCTTGCTCATTACTATCCCCAAATAGTGCCATTTCATCGTCTACAGATGGCAGTGCAATGTCGGTATGACACCATATTTCAGAAACCCATTTCTGTGCTATTTGCTGATTTTGCCAAAGTTTTGGTCGGTAGTTTGAATCAAAAGCAATCAACACGCCGGCCTTTCTTAGGACTTTGATAGCTGCTAACAGTTGTTGCCGCACTTGCTCTGTGACTATGGCTAGGGTAATTGCCGAGAAGTATAGAAGATCATATTGTTGCAATGCCTCTAGTGTTATTGAACTAGGTGGCACAAATAATGTTCGGGCAGCTGAGTCCACACGCCAGTATTGAAAGCTTCGCTCCCCTGCGTCATCCGTGGAGATCGCATATAGGCCTGGGATTTTGTCACCCCTAATTTCTATATTCTGGGTGCCAATACTCTCCTTTTCCAGTGATTGCATTATTTTCACTGAGTACTCATCTTCTCCCAGTGCGGTAATATAATCAACTTGCTTCTGAGTATAGGTAAGCTCACGACTAAGATATATTGCCGTGTTATAGGTATCTCCGGCATAACTAATTTGCGAGTGTCCACCTACAGAATCTACAGATAACTCTATCATCACTTCGCCTATGGATACTATTCTTTG
>CAKMZF010000179.1:1841-3573 GCA_929200405.1 uncultured Gammaproteobacteria bacterium
CTACAGAATCTACAGATAACTCTATCATCACTTCGCCTATGGATACTATTCTTTGTATTGACCTACCCATAACATTGACCTTTTCATTTTTCTTGTTACATCTTATTACAGCATTTTGCACTAAAGGCTATATACTACGAAATTTATCATTATAAATGATCTCAAAAATTACCTAAGCATTAGAGTGATCCTATGAATGGAAAATATTTGATTGGCTTAGCCGCTATTACTGCCGCTGGCATTTTCGCAGGTTGTGAAAATATCAATCAGACGAAAAATAATGTGCAAGCTGGCACAGCGAATGATATCACAAACTCTCGGCCTGCAATCAACAGCATTAGTTGTGCTGATTATGCTAATAACTATAGCTCATCTGCTCGTGATATCAATGAGAGAACGACTTTCTCTGGCTTATTGCAAATCAGTGCTGATAATAACAAGTGCCTGTTTCTCACCAATGAGATACCGAACCATGATTTTAACGATGGTAGCCAAAGCTTTCGCAATAAAACTAAAGCTCAAAACTCTCGCTTTATCATCACTCAATCACCTCAAAAAAGGGCACAAGTCACCTCTCTGTCATTACGGACTGATAATGCTATTTTCCTAAATGGGGTCAAGCTGGATTTACTCGCTGCCGCTTGCTATGGCGTTGCCGATGAAAGAATAGGTTGTTTTGATATGGATCAACCTTGGCGCTTCGACCCGCTGCACCCTGAAAATGATTTTGGTACGGATAGTCATCATGCTCACACCCAGCCAAATGGCGCTTATCACTATCATGGTTCTCCGAAAGCACTATATCAAGACGACTCCTCTACCTCCTCACCAGTTATAGGCTTTGCTGCTGATGGTTTCCCTATATTTGGCCCTTACTTTCAGGAGAATGGTCGCATTGAAAAAGCAACCTCAAGTTATCGGCTAAAAAATGGAAGCCGTCAAAGCATCAAAGGCATCAACCCCGGTGGCACATATACAGGCAAATACCTTGATGATTACGAGTATGTTGCCGGTCAAGGAAACTTAGATCAATGTAATGGCAGATTCGTTAATGGCCAATACGGCTATTATGTAACCGACAGCTATCCGTGGGTGTTAGGCTGTTTTAGCGGTAATCCGGATAGCTCATTTAACAAACGCAGATAGAAAGCTATCCATTATTGCAACAGGTTTCAGTGCCTGTCACAGGATCTGGATACATTTCTAATTGTAGCTTTTGACCAAACGCATTATCACAGGGATATCGCTTAGCGACCTCTTCATTTAAATCCGCTCCCAACCCTGGACGGCAAGAAGGGATGACATAACCATCTCGCCACTCAAGAGGGTGACTCAGTAAGTCACTATACATACCCTGAAATTGCTGCATGGATTCTAAAATAAGAAAATTAGCTGAACAACTGGCTAGCTGTATATTCGCTAATCCTGCGATAGGACCACAGTAGAGATGTGGAGCGATCTGAGCATTATAGACTTCCGCTAGCGAGGCAATCTTCTTACCTTCCAGTATCCCGCCACTGCGCCCTAAATCTGGCTGCAATATCCTGACTCCTGCTTGCAGCACTTGATGGAACTCATACTTCGAGGTTAATCGCTCGCCTGCTGCTATAGGGATGCTTGTGCTGGCCGCGACTTCTGCCATTGCTTGATTATTATCCGGCGGGACTGGCTCTTCAAACCACAAAGGTTGGTATGGCTCTAGCCTCTGTGCCAAGCGTTTAGCAGAGGCTGT
>CAKMZF010000180.1 GCA_929200405.1 uncultured Gammaproteobacteria bacterium
AGAGAAACGCGTTTCTTGTAAAGCTGGGTATCACACCAATTTGGTTTCAAAAAGATGGTTACGAGTACATCGAAAATATTCTCGGACTAGCAAGAAGCGAAATCAGCTATCGCCAAAACCGTGGTGGTGCTCAAGACACACCGAATGAATCGGAAGCTATCAAGTCTTCACTAGAATTGGAACCATTTCTAAGAGACTTTGTTGACGTCATGCCGCTGCTACATTGGCTACAAAAATCAGTACCACAAGAGGCAACGCAGCAATATTTATCAGCAATGCAACGGGTATTTCACGGTCGATCATTGCTTACTAATACTTTAGATCGAAACCTAACCAATGGCTTAGGCAACTTACTACGCGCATTGGCTAACAACGCAGACTTCGATGGTTACACACACGATAAATTATCTATAGCATTTGCACACTTTCAAAATTACCTGAAAGAGCTAGAACGAGACAACTATGCTGATAGTGACTACGAATGGAACTATCACGAACTATTCAGCATTCCTCAATGCCAATTTGACGCACTCTCTAGCTCTGAGTCACCCAGCATCGACAGTTGCGCAATTCGTCTTGTCGTTGTTCTGCTCCGTCATGGTAAAAAACAACAGACATCACCGAAGTCCTTCTGTCAATTACCCGATTCGCTGAGCTACGAATTCAGTGATTATTTAGCAGAGGCTTTAAATGCACAACTAGAAATAGAAGTCCCCGACAGGCTAAACGAAGATGCAAACGAGGGAATTCGTCACTTATGTAAAGTGGCTTGGGACAATTTTGATAAGCCATTGAGTATCGGTTTTATAGAACGCTTGAAAATGGCATGGCCGCTTTCAAGATATTGGAGTAACACATGAAATACGGAAAAAGCATAAGAGTTTATTTAGCAGACGGTATCGCCACGGGTATCAAACACGCCGAAATAGTCAATTGGACAGGTCAAGCCATAAGTTGCCCTAGGAAACGCATTAGCGAGCTAAAAGAATGGCCTGAATCGAAATCACCAGGGGTTTATTTCCTATTAGGTGAAGATATCGAACATGACATACCTTTGGTTTACATTGGTGAGTCTGAAAATGTTTATGAGCGATTGTCGACACATGGAGTAAAGAAGGAATTTTGGCGTGAAGTGGTGTTTTTTACCAATAAAGATGAAAACTTAACGAAAGCGCATATTCGTTATCTAGAGTCTCGTTTGGTACTACAAGCTAATCAGGCAAATCGCTCAAAATTAGAGAATGGTAATTCACCGCAACTACCTACTATTCCAAGATCAGACCGAGATGCAATGGAAGAATTTATCGGCAACATCCGAGTCTTAATGGGCGCATTAGGCCATCGATTTCTAGAACCAATCGTAAGCGAACGTGATTCAAGTAATACAACAACCAATCAATCTGTGATATCAGATAACATTTCTCTTACCCTAAACTACAAAAAACTACAGGCTAGTGCTCTATTAACCGACGAGGGTGTTGTGGTTCTAAAAGGCTCAGAAGCCTTGTCTCAAATAAAAGAAACACTGACGCCTGGCTATAAGAAGATAAAAAGAGATTTACTAAACTCCGGAAAACTCACTGAGGAAAACGGCAAGCTAATTTTACAGGTCGATTATCTTTTTAATTCTCCTTCAGCCGCAGCGGGTATTTTGATTGGCCAAGCAAGTAACGGTCGGGTGCTATGGAAAGATGCTTCTGGACGAACAATTGCCCAAATTGAAGAGGAAAGTACGACTTAGTGGCTAGAGATGCCTATCAGCTATTTTTCGATCAGTTTATTAGGAAAGTCAGTAGGGTCAGGGCTATTGATTTTCACGCCTCTGCAAATACTGCTCTGACTTCCTATTTCTGCCGCGACCCAAAGGACTTACTCTTCGTTTGGTTTATTTCTCAATCTGCTGTTGGAATTGATCACTACCTTGCACCCAACCTTTTGGCGTCTTATCAGTGATCTCTTCTATTAACACCGCATCAATATTCTCTATTAAACAAATCAAGATATGCTTGTTTCCTCTCTGTATGGCATGCTGTGGAATATTAGGAACACTTAATCACGGGAGTCTAGGCATAGACTCCTGCTTAACAAGCTTGAAAAATAAATCAATGGATCTGATCCATAGATTTTTCTGAGTTAGTACTACTGAGGCTCAGGCCTTAGCACAAAGTAATGTAGAATAAAAATCATACCGATATAGTTGGCTAGCAAAGTCGGCACAGTAGTGTCAAAACCCAAATTTAATTCAGGTATGCCAAACCACTCACGAAATGAAGTAGTAGCCACAAACAATAAAAATAGCACCCCATAAACAAACACCGCGATGATAGCCGCTTTGTTTTTAGTCGTGCGCTTTATATTGCGTTTAGCTTCCTGCCTAAAGAAGATCCAAAGCGCAACAACGATCACAACTGCTTCAATAGCAATCGCAAGATAAACATTCGTTGCGTAAAGACCAAGCCCTACCGTATGACTATCCATACCAAATATATGATGTGGATGACCCGAGAAGAAATCCAATACAAAATGACCTATTACCAACACCAAACCGGCAACGCCGACCGCAGTGCTTTTAAATAGCATTTTTCCCATAAAGAAAACAATTACCCCCCAAAAAATCTGCGGCAGCAAATCGTGACTAAACATCATATCCACCGCCATGTTAGATAATGTCGCATCTAATACATCCGTTGGCTCGGTATGCTCTACGCCAAAAAGCGCAAAAACTAGCCAAGCAAAATCTTGTATTTGTGATGCAACCAATAAAAATAACAACGCGCCTTTCTTAGGTAGCTGTTGATCCGCAATAAGCGCAGTTGAATAATGTCCTGCAAGCATATGTATACTCCTATTTCAAATAGACCGGTCGTCTATTGTTTTGGTAAAAATTAGTCTAGGTATGAATTTTCTTTCTGGGTTATTTATCAGTCGGAATTAAAAGCTGCTGAAACAAAACTTGTAAAACTTTATTAGCCGAAGCAGCATTGCCGTCCATTTGCATTCTAATCAGCGCACCTTCCCATGTGCACCAAAACACCTCGGCAATGTCTTCTTCAGTCATATCAGCTCGTATACTGCCCTCTGTCTGAGCTTGCACAATAAGCGCCTTAACTCGTGAGAGCCAATTATCAACATTGCACTGCATAGCCTTTTGACAAAGCTCTAGGCTATGGCCAATTTCTGCTGCTAAGCTGCCAATCAAACATCCCTGCTGAAAGTTCGCCTCGGCGTATTTATCTAGCATATGTCTATATAGCAGCTCTAATTTCTCAATCGCAGGAGATTCGAGATCGGCTGTAAGTGAATCAAATAAAATCAGCGCTTGGCGATTATACTCATCTATAATCTCCGCGACATAAGCCTCTTTAGAGTCAAAATAGTTGTAAAAAGAACCTTTAGGGACATTCACAACATCAAGGATTTTTTTAATACCTGTACCATGATATCCATTCTCTGCAAGCTGGCGCATACCTTCATGCAATAAGGACTCTTTGGTCGTAAATGTTTTATGGTCAAAATTCATAAT
>CAKMZF010000181.1 GCA_929200405.1 uncultured Gammaproteobacteria bacterium
GTAACTGGTTTTTTCTCTGCTGTGTCTGTCATCATTTGTAGAGCTGCATAAAACGCTGGGAGGAGAAAGCCACAATCTTGATCTGAGCTAACATCTCCTTTGGCGAACTGTTCAAGGAAGAGTGAAAACGACCCAGCCGGTACATTATTTATATACTTCTCAACCACATGCAAATTATTCACATCATTCGCTTCTGGGAAATGTAATGCTTTTATTCTTCCAAGGTTATCCTTCACATATTCTCTTTTATTATCACTCATATTAGCCTCTCTTTAATTTTATTAGTCCGGTACAGGTATAGCTCTCAATGCTTGCGTTGTCTCTTCATCTGGCACGATCCAGCTGCTCTTAACTTTTGGTGGGTCCCCATCTGTCAAATATCCTTCTATAGCATCTCCGTTTTGTGTTGCTCCGTTGAAGCTTCTATTGTTCCCTTCAGGATATTGACCACCTCTTCCCTCTAACCAATTTTGAACGGCTTCTTCTGTTTGTTTCTGCCATTTTTCAAAAGGGAAAACTTTAGGATCATAAACGGTTTTAGTATACTTCTTCGGCTTAAATGTATCTATATATTTGCCTTTATCTGCAAGCCGCATTTGATATCTCACATGATAGATGCCAGGTTGGTTTGGGTCTGGGATTCTGCCTAGCTCTCTACCAATATTTGGTAATTTCTCTAAAAACTCTCCCATTTCATGCCCCCCCGAAAAACCACCCCTTGGGCTTGCTTTGTATAGATTAGGTGCATTCTTCTGAGTTGTTAGTTTTTGAACATGGTCTTTAAAACCATCGTCAAAGTGCACTATTGCGCGTGTTATAGCTTGTCGTGATATAGCTTGTGAGCTGCTTGGTGGTTCGATGTCTGGTACGTTATTCGGTTTAGTCGATTTTGGTTTTACGTAGGTACCGGTGTGATCTATAGCATCTACCAGCTTTTTTCCAAACTTACAAATCTCATCCATCAATAGTTTAATGCTTTTTATAAATAACGTTATGACGCCTACTGCTGAGCCAACTAACTTACCAAATAGTAGTTCTATCTTTTTGGCTGCCGCTGCTATTCGCACTGCTATGGCTATTTCACCTAGCCCTGTTACCGCTAATAACGCTCCTATAATGATGAATATAATTTCGATTAATATTTCAGGTAAGACAAACCCTACTCCTTGACCTGTTATCTCTGCAATAAAGTTCGGGGTCATTAACAACACGGCAGTCGCGCTGACTCGGCATAAATGCTCTAGTACGTCTGTACGGTGAAGTAGCTCTATAAGCATGGTTAACCATTTGCTAGTGCCTTCTAACGCATTTTTACTTAACCTCACCAGTTCTGTAAATATTGCCCCTATCTCTTCTGGTAAATCAGCCAGTCTTTCTAACGCTGCTTGTACTTTGTTGATGCCACCTAATGCCATGGCTTTGAAAAAATCCATTATCACATCTATGTAGTTCCAGAGTACTGTGGCTCCTTCAACCGCACCATCAACCAGATCCTCACCCACATTCAATACTGTATTAATTACGGCATTAACACCATCGATCAATACTGCCCCTAATGGTACTGCCGCTCCCGTAGCTAACCCTGCAGGGTCGGCCAGTTTGGGACTGCTAAAGTTTGTTGGCAGCGGTCCGTTAGTTGCATTTTCTAGCAAATAGTCTCCGCCTGCGCTGAGCATTTCTTTTGAAACCCCCCATATGCCAGACCAAAATGCTTTTTCTCCTTCTGCCCATGTTTCGAATCCTTTTAACTTTCCACGCTCATAGGCAGATGATATAGAAAGTATTCCTTTTTTATTCCACTCCATAGTCCATTTGGATAGAGCGACTACCATGGATGACTTGAATAGCTCTATTTTTTTGAGTAATGCTTCTTGCTCGGCAGTAATTTCAGCCATTGTCATTACTTGCTTGGCGATGAGTTTTGGTTTTACTGGCGCTGTCGGCTCGTTTGGTTGCCGTTTGTAAGTTGCTGCACCCAACATTCTTTGGGTATCATTACTGAGTTTTGGTACATCATCTATATCGCTTAATGTTCCTTTACTAACTTTTTCTTCCTCTGCAATTTCTAGGGAATATTGATTGCCAGCTATTGGGGTTTCCCAGTCATCCGCATAAACTGCAGCAATGTGTATAGGGCAGCTAGGACACAGCTCGGCTCCTGAGCCACCTGACTCAAATCTAGCTTGCTCTGTCTTTTGGGATATTTCCGCTGGGCTGGGTACTGGTGTAGACTTGTTTGCGTTATCTTGATCACTCATTTTTATCCCTTGCTCGCTGTGCCCATTTGAATAATTTCCGCTTTATACTTTTCAAATTTTTCTAATGCGGGAATAGGCTGTTTCAAGATTTGCAATAGCAGACCCTCATGATCTGTTTGCTCATGGTTGGGGCCGTAAAACACCTCCCAGGAATATAGTTGAAAGAGGTGTTCATACTCAGTTATACCGTAGGTTTGCATCTGTTGGGTATAGTCTTTAGCAATTTTCTCTAGTTCTTCCAAGGTAAATTTTTCTGCCACTTGAGGAAAGAGTTCTTGCAGTTTCTTAGCCATTGTAAAGTTCCTACGCTCTTGCTGATAGGCTTCTAACAGACGAATATTCTCCATAGTTAAGCTCTTCATTGTCGAACCTTTAATTTATCAGCTTGTGGGTGAAGCCATGTTAATAATTGCTCTGGGTTTCTTTCATCTTCTGCATGCAAGGCAATAATTGGTGCTGTAAATTCTGCTTGTTGTTGCTTGTCTAAGCAGGCTAAAAAACCAGGCAATACTCTCGGATCATAAAAACCAATTACAGCTTCTGTCACAGCTAACTCAGCCTTTGCAGGTATAGACATTCGTATGTATTCCATAAAATGTTTGGTAAGTACTGCTAACGGTTCGTTTGAGTGACAAAATACTAAACAATGTTTGCCGTAATATTGATCTATAAGTCCATCAACATAGTTTTTAGTCAGCTCATTAACTGCGATTAAGTATGGACTTGATTTCTCTATGTCTCTAGCATCTTCATCATAGAGTAATTGTTGACTATGCTCTCTATAGCGATCTAGGCTAAAGTGCAGATCGGTAATGCCAGCACCGTCAGCCAGTAGATATAGCGTGCTATTTTGAGAAACCCTAGCTTGCAGTTTTGCATGTATGATTTCAGATAGTGTTTTAGCGGTGGGAGTTGTTTTATCCATACTGTTATTTCTCTAGTCTTCGCCACAGCCACAGGGTATACATATAGGTTTACCTTCATTAAATCTCATATTTAAGGCTTCAACCATATCTGGACTGCCGCCTGTAATACTCAAGCTACCTTTCACCGTTACAGCACCTTTGAGAGTAATCTGACTGCTGTCTAAGATAATCGTTCCTGCTGGCCCTTTAA
>CAKMZF010000182.1 GCA_929200405.1 uncultured Gammaproteobacteria bacterium
CGGAAATACAGTTAGAGGAAGCCCGACACCCTGTCGTAGAAACCCAGCAAAATGTGCCTTTTGTGCCGAACGGGGTTTCTCTGCAGCAAGATCAGCGGATGCTGTTGATCACCGGTCCCAATATGGGAGGTAAGAGTACTTATATGCGCCAGACTGCTCTTATCGTAATCATGGCGCATATCGGCAGTTATGTGCCAGCAAAGTCCGCCGTTATCGGCAAGATAGATAGGATTTTCACCCGCATAGGTGCCACCGATGATTTAGCCAGTGGTCGCTCTACTTTTATGATTGAGATGATTGAAACTGCTGATATTTTAAATAACGCTACGGAGCAGTCACTGGTAATTATGGATGAGATTGGCAGGGGAACCAGTACTTATGACGGTTTGTCGCTAGCACAGGCTGCTGCAACCCATATTGCTGAGAAAACCCAATCACTTTGTCTGTTTGCAACACATTATTTTGAGCTAACTGCCTTGCCCCAACAATACTCCACCATTGAAAATGCGCATCTGGACGCAGTAGAGCATGATGAGGAAATTGTATTTCTTCACAAGGTCAAGTCTGGCGCTGCCAATAGGAGCTATGGCATACAAGTCGCTGCTTTAGCAGGGGTGCCGAGAGTAGTATTGCAACAGGCCAAAGAAATATTAGCAACACTTGAGCAGAATCGTGAACAGAATCACACTCATGATCAAGTAACAGAAGGAGCCAAAAATGCATTATCGGTGGAAAATAGTGCTACAGCAGAACTAGCGATAACCAAAACACCCGATAATTTACGCAAAATTCAGCAACAATTACAAACTATTAACCCAGATAACTTAACACCGCGCGAAGCTTTAAGCGCCTTATATAAGTTAATTGAATTAGTAAAATAATTTTTATCGCTTATTGTTATTGAATTTCTACTAAGAAACCTTATGATACGTTAGTAATTGATTTCAAGCTAAGCAACCTAGGCATAGCTTTTTTAGAAGAGGATAAAACATGACTTTTGTTGTTACTGATAATTGTATTAAATGCAAATACACCGATTGCGTCGAGGTTTGTCCTGTCGATTGCTTTCACGAAGGTCCTAATTTTTTGGTAATTGACCCAGAAGAGTGTATTGATTGCACCCTCTGCGAGCCAGAGTGCCCGATCAACGCGATTATGGCAGAAGAAGATGTGCCAGAAAATATGGCTCACTTTACCGAGCTAAATGCAGAGCTGTCTTTAGAATGGCCTGTAATCACACTTCAGAAAGATCCACCAGAAGATGCTGATGAGTGGGTGGATGTTCCCAATAAATTGGAACATCTGGAGCGATAAATTCAATTATTGTGACTGCATTCTCATAAAAAAAGGCGCTTGTTGCGCCTTTTTTTATGTTTGAAATAGCGAGAAACTAACCTTCTCTATCTAATGTCTTTAACATTGATGCCGCTGGCAAGTAACCACCAATTTGTAATCCAGAGCTACTAAAGATGGCTGGTGTACCGGATATACCTAGCTGTCGAGATATATCAATTTGATCATTAACTGCTGTCGAATCACAGGTCTTTTCCGCTAATGAGCCTCCCCTTTTAATTGTATTTACAGCCGTTACTTTGTCATCAGAGCACCAAGCTGAGGTCAATAGTTTCTTTGATGCAGCACCACCATAGGCATCACTAGCTGCATAGCGTACTTCAATTCCAGCATCTAAATATTGCTGCATCTCGCTGTGCAGTTTACGACAGTAGCCACATTTGGGGTCTGTAAAAACTGTCACCACATGTTTTACTGTCTCCGGCTTAAAGACCACCAACTCTTTTTCATCCAAGCCATCGAGTATGCCTTTATTATAGCCTTTTAATAGTCCATCACTCACTTTTTGGCGAGAGTCCATATCAATTACACTACCTTGATAAATCAAGAATTTACCATCGTTGCTGAAAAACAGTACTTCACCTTGAACAATCGTGCTAACCCAATTTTTCATCGGTGCGGGTTGAATCGGGGTTGGGGTTGCGTTACGGAATATATTTTTAACGAATGCCTCATCAACAACATTTGCACCGTCAGTTTGGGCGCTGGCAGTATTTATCATTAATGGCAGGGCGATTACTGCCGCTATTACCATTAGTTGAGAGGTTAGTTTTCTCATTGCATTCATAGTTTTCACCAAATTAAGTTTTTATCTGTCATTTTCAAGAATAGTTAAATTATAGGCTTAATATTTAGCCTGAATATGAACTCATCATATTTTTAAAAGGGGCATTAGTGCAGATATACGATAAGTTTTCATTCTTAGAGGCAACTTGGCTCATTAAATTCACACACCCAACAAAAGTATTTACCATGCCGGCTGGTCATCAGAGCATTAGCTATTCATACGCTGTTGACCAGATACTTGGCACACTAAGCCAGAGATAACGATAAATAATACGGTCCTTTACATGCAGACACAATATAAATACCTGTATACCGCTACCTTATGCGGCACATTATTACTAACCACGCTAATAAGTGGTTGCAGTAATCCAGCTAAGGACAATGCTTTAGCCAAGCCGCGAGAAATCCCCAGCAATATGAATCGTTTAAGCAATCAACAAAAAACAGAAGTTGAGCAACTGGCGATTGATAAATTAAATCAAATTAATGCTAAGTCAATTTTGGATAACCGAGAGTTCTGTGGCTATATTGGTATGAAGGCAGACAAAACAATAGCCGCTTCATCTATTTTGGGTGGAGAAATAGAGAGTTGTGAGCCTTCTGCACCCGATGACTGGATTTTATTGGCCTCTTTTCACAGTCATGGCGCTTACACTGAAAGTTTAAATAGCGAATATCCTTCTAGTGATGACATTTTGGGTGACTATTATGACCGCACTGTCGGCTATATCAGCACACCCGGTGGCAGAGTCTGGAAGGTTAATGGCGAAAAATTAACCGCAGCTATTATTTGTGATGAGGGCTGCGTAACCGCAGACAAAGGCTATAATCGCAATACCGAGAGTATTAGGCCAGCTGTGACTTATGATTATCTTAGAACGCTTGAATACAATTTAAACCCGAATAATTAAGGCATAGAGGCGCTACTTAGCGTTAAACTTTAAACGACCGTTTTTACATCAGCGCTTTAAAAAGCGTATTCACAGCCGCTATTTTAATCAGATTAGAGAATATTCACTGCGAATTGTCATAAAATCCGTATAATAAGGGTATTGTATAAATTTTAATTTGTCCCACTACAAAGAAAGCAACTTCGGAGGTTCTCATGGGCGGTATTAGTGTCTGGCAATTGTTAATTGTTGCGG
>CAKMZF010000183.1 GCA_929200405.1 uncultured Gammaproteobacteria bacterium
GGAATGCAATATGCCCTAAAGACTTAGACCTAGGACTCTGCAGGATATTGATACCGAAGAATATAAGAAAATTAAATTATTATGAGCAATAGATTTTGTGAAATTGGAAGCCACAATAGGCTGGTAGTATTAATTGCTATTTTTTTACTTGGTGTGATGATCTCTGGCTGTGAGGACAGGAGGTCTATAGATTCTGAGTCTAATGCCGACGATAAGCCGCTATCTACTAGCATAGATGCTGATCTTGATTTCACAATCAGTCCAGAGCTTGCCGACAAGCACGAGCGATGTTTGAAAGAAGTGGCAGAGCTTTATCGCAAAAAACACAGTAAAAAAATCACAGGCCCTTTTGACACTATATGTCCATATTTTAACGAATTTATTATCCTTCAATTCCGACGAAATGGTTCAAATGTTTCACGACTTGGCACCCTATCGGAATTATTTGCACTGAGACGCGTAGAGAAGTCTAGAGGTCCAAAATATTATATGGATAGAAGGCTGTCTTATGTATTGGAGCCATACAAATATGATATCTATCAAATGACCTTATCCGATACTGCAGGGCATGTGCAAAAAGGCGTTAATTACCTATGGGCAAGGCCATATGGCTCTATCTCTACAGTCAGTGAGCTAGAGATCCCATTTAGCATTGGAGATCCTGTGGCAGTTTTCAGGTGTACAAGACGAGAGGGGCTAACATGCACCGCAGTATATCAGGTGCCTGTGTGTCATATGAAATCGCTATTTGGCGATAAATTTTATCAGCAACCAGATTGGTATATTAATGTAAGTGCAATAAGCCCAGAGAAAGTCGACAAAATGTTCTCCGATTACCATATAACTGACTTTTTGGTTCAGCAGATAAAACAATTATTATTAGAGATGTCTTGTGATTTTAAATAAAGGAGTGAATTGATATGACTACTTATTCTGTTCTTCATTTTTAATACAACCGCTTCATAGACAAATTAAGCTGCATTAATCTATTTTGTATATGCTAACCTAAACGATTTTTTTCATATATTAGATAATACAATTTTTGCATTATCTGGGTCAGTCCTATAATTTGTTATTTCATAGTATTAGCTTTCGTTATGCTGAGTCTCAGTCCATGTGCGAGATTTACTGTTAATGTCATAGCTATAAAAGCCTGCCATGCTGTGGCCATACATATGCAGTGAAACCACACGGTTTTGTGTGTTGGCATTGCCAGTCATATGAATATGATCTGGATTGGGCACAAAGCTGGTCACCGCGCCCGGTGCTAGCATGATGATACCACCTCTGACTAGTTCTACATGGTCATCGCTCATATCGTCAGTTTTGTTGGTGCAGATGTAATTCGTCTCGTGCAACACCCCCTCTAGTACACCGACAACCCCCCAAGTGCCGTGGTCATGGATAGGTGTCCATTGTCCGGGTTCCCATACCAAGGCGTAGAAGCTTAATCGGTCGTCTTCGGCGACATAAATTGCATTGCGGGCATAGTGCTCTGGATCACTGAGAAAGTGTTCTGGTTTGAGAAAAGTTGTGTCGTTCTGTAGTAGCTTTTGCAGCTTTGGCGCTATCTGGTCAACGAGTTGATAGGGTTCACCACCATTTGCTATGGCGTTTTGGCTATCTGCTAGAAAATCATCTAAGGTGTATTGGGCCATGCTTTACTTCTCTTTATTTTATTTATGAACCGCTATTATAGACAGATAACTGAGAGATATGCTAATCGGGATGAGACTTAAATATGGCGCAGCGATAAAACCGATGACAGAGATGGTATGAAAGTCAAAAAATTGCTAGTCGGTTAGTGCTAATCTGGGAAGCTAAGAGTGACTGGCAGGGAGTAGCGAGAGAGTGAAAGTGGCGTAGGATAACCGACACCTAGGAGCTAGGTGTCGGTTGAGAGGTTTGCGTTAGACTTTAACGCTAAAGGGGAGTTGACGACGACGTTCACCAGTTAAGGCAAACCATGCATTGGCTAGAGCAGGTGCCGCTGGCGGCAGACCTACTTCACCAATACCGCCGACTTCATCGCCCTCGGCGATGATTTCAACAGAAATACTCTCAGGCGCATCTGTCATCTTTAAGATAGGGTAGTCGTGGAAGTTGCTTTGCTTAACCTCGCCGTTGACGATGTTGATTTGCTCTCCCATCGCTGCGGAAATGCCCATGATAATCGCACCTTCCATTTGCTGTTTGATCACATCTGGGTTGATCGCTATACCACAGTCAACGACCGCATATACATCGTGTACTTTAGGTTTGCCGTTGTTATCACTGACTTCAAATACTTGCGCGCAGATGCTGCCAAAAGACTCTACCAAAGCAATGCCTTTGGCTCTGCCTGCTGGCGCAGGTGCATCCCAGTTGCTTAGTGCTTTGAGTTTTTCTAGTACACGAACATGACGTGGGTGCTCTTGCGCTTGGTCATAGCGATACTGCCAAGGGTCTTGCTTGGTTTGGTGTGCCAGTGTGTCTATTGAAGACTCAACTACAAAACCGGTGTAAGTGTGTGCAACTGAACGCCAGAAACCCACGGGCACATGTGCTTCGATAATTCCGACTTCGGTCTTGAGCTTATCCGTTGAGTAAGGTAATGCTGAAGCGCCTTCTAGCGCAAGTGGACTATAGTCAATCCAATCAAAAATAGGGGCAACATAGCGGCTTAGAATAGATTGCACAGCATACTGCTGGTACCACTGTTTGATTTTACCATCGCTGCCAGTGCTTATTTGCACGCGCGCTTTTGCCATCGGGCGGTAAAAATCACCAGCGGTGTCTTGCTCTCTAGACCAGATCAATTTGACTGGTTTGCCAATTGCTTTAGCGGCTTCTACGGTAGGTATAATCATATCGGACTCAGCACGGCGACCAAAACCACCACCCGCAGAAATGACATGAACTTGAACATTGTCGCTATCGACACCTGCTGCATCTGCCGCTGCATCTTTGGCAAAATTTGGTGCCTGTGAGCCAGTCCATACTTCTACGTTGTCGCCATTTACCAAGGCAACACAGCTCTGTGGTTCCATGGTTTGGTGAGCAAGGTAAGGAAAGCTGTATTCTGCGTTTAGTACCGCAGCACCCTCTGGTTCTTTAACGCCTTCACCGTCTAAGGCTTCGGTAAGCAATTCGCCAATTATTTCATCAGAAACATTTTGTAGTTCTGTTGGTAATGAAGTGTTATCAAATTTAATCGCTTTGCAAGCCTGCTGTGCATGCCAAGTAGTCTTGCCAATAGCGACGATGCCGATAGAAGT
>CAKMZF010000184.1 GCA_929200405.1 uncultured Gammaproteobacteria bacterium
CTAACTCTAATGAGAGCTTTTTCAAAGTGCTAGCACTTTGCTGCATAAGCAACTTTCCAACCCCTGTTGAGCCAGTAAATGAGAGCTTACGCACCACAGGGCTAGAAGTTAGCACACCACCGATAGCTTTAGAATCACCAGTAATTACATTCACAACACCGGCAGGTATGCCAGCTTGCTCCGCTAGCTCCGCCAATGCTAGTGCCGACAATGGTGTTAATTCCGACGGTTTTATCACCATAGTGCAGCCCGCCGCCAGCGCGGGGCCTGCTTTACGGGTAATCATAGCGGCAGGGAAGTTCCAAGGCGTTATCGCGGCACATACGCCAACAGGCTCTTTAGTAACGACAATACGCTTATCGGTAAACGGTGAAGGAATAACATCACCATAAGCACGCTTGCCTTCCTCTGCAAACCAGTCTAAAAATGAAGCCGCATAACCAATCTCACCTTTGGCCTCAGCCAAGGGTTTACCCTGTTCTATGGTCATTAGCTTGCCGAGATCATCCTGATTCTCCAGCAGCAACTCATACCATTTACGTAGCATTTTGCCACGCTCAGCAGCACTTCTAGCACGCCATGCTGGCAAAGCAGCTTCAGCGGCAGCTATGGCTGCCTCGGTTTCAACCGCACCACACAATGGTACGGTAGCCAAAGCTTCTCCGTTCGCGGGGTTATGAACCGTAATGGTTTCATTAGCATCTGCATCTACCCACTTTCCATTAATATAACACTGTTGTTTTAACAATGTTTCATTTTGTAATTCAATCATAATTCTTCTCTAACCCTGCTCTGGTGAACGACTCTTGGTACGTTTTTATCTGTAAGTGACCATCATTGGCAACAGTTCAATATAGCACAGCAATTTCAATAAAAAATCTCAATTTTATTGTCCACACACTTTAGTCTTGCAAATTTTATTCGTTCAGCTGAAAAAATCGAAACATCAGACACGTCGCTAATGACAAACCAGAGATAATCACTATTGGTCTTGTCAAATCCATCCAATTTTCAACGAAAGCACGGATTACCTATGTATAACGGCCTTTAATCACTGTAAAACAGTAGTCAGCCTAGAGTAATTGTCTCTGTTGCTAACTTTGTTTAAAGCACAAATCTAAAAAACAGATCTAGTCAAATAGATAGCGATTATAGTAATATTGTCTATACTTAATGTCTCTTTTATTTCAATGATTTTCCCATCGTCCTTTCATAAATCTAGTTATAAGAGACGACGGTCAGTTTTGCTTTCAAACAAGACGAATAGTCTACAGGTTGCAACTGCTTAATAACGAAGATGGAGACTTTGTGAACAAACTAGATGCATGGGTGGGTCGCTGTCATATAGTCAATCAAGGCACCGACAATCACCAAAGCTATAATGCAACCGCTGCTGTTTTTTGTACAAGTGCGGTACTGTATCAAAATATTTTACGCGAGCATATTAGGCGGCAAGGTTATGAGCTAATGTCTGTAACAGATGTGCTGCCGTTTTCTGAATGGGTGCGTTTACACGCAGAAGAAAAAGACTCAATCAAACTCGCACGTTTAGTGAATCAGTGGGATATAGTCAAAGTTGGATCACTTATTGATGTCACAGAAAATCTTGATGCTCAGTCAGAAACTGACTATTTAACTACCCTAGAGCATGAAGTTTCTCCCTTACCAGATCAGTCAGATATTCCTTTTTGGGATAAAGAGTGGATTGCCCCTGAGCTAAAAGAAATTCTATTCTCTAAGCCCGATAATGAAGAGCAGTTTAAAACGTACTTTATTGTCGATGCCGGATTGCGTAAAAATATCACCAAAGTATATGATCTTGACGACGTTGATGTCCCTATTCGTTGTCTTTACACAGGAGATGCTGCCTCAGAGCAAGAACAGGTAGCGCCTTATATTGTTGACATGACACTACCAGAGGGTGCATGGGATGAGAAAGATATTGTGCCGGACTTTCATAAAGACTTCTTTGATAAACACTGGAATAAAGACACGGGTATCTTTATACGCACTCAATCCAACATAGATACAGTTTGGGAACATTTTAGAAAATTTACACGAGTGCAGATGGAAGACGATGGGAGATGGGTAGTCTTTCGCTTTTTTGACCCCCGAACAATATCGACTTTCGTAGAAGCACTAGAAAGAGATGATGTGCACAAATTTCTTGGCCAACATTCACTGATTAATCTACGGCAACTAAACCTTAAAGTTTTTCGCGCTACGACACCACTAGAAGAAGCGCAGCGCAGAACTCTTCCAGCTTTGCAAATGAAAGAGAAATATGTCGCTGCATTCGCCAAGAGCAGAAAATATAAATTCAGAGAACGACTTCAGCATTTTATTAGTGGCGAATTACCTCGCTTCAAAGAACTTACACCAGACAGACAAGACGTTATTTTAAAAGCAATACTAGAACAATCGATAAAGCACGGAATCAAAATTGAGCGGGCTGTTGCACAATTTACCTTAGCCTCCATTCTATTTGGACAAGACCCTGCCAATGACCCAAAACTAGAGCAAACCCTTCGATCTGACATGCATCAACTTGATAAAACAACTGCTCTTTTACATGAAGTTCGCTCACGATTGTCATCAACGCATTAATAATTAGGAAAAGATAATGGATACAACAGGCATAGAAGCGTTCTCTGCAACCCAAGAAATTGACGACCCTATATACCCCTGTCAACAAGGCAATTTATTTTACCTTGATATGCCACAGGAAATTCAAGACAAACTGAGCTTATCATTTTCAGTTAATGGCGAACGCACACCAACCCTAGCAGCAGAAACACCCTATAGGCACCTTAATACTCCCGAAGGAACCACTGGAGCGCTGCAATGTTATATTCAAGGCAAAGAACATACACTAATAGCTGACCTTTCAGAGGCTGAGTCAATAGCCACCGCAGAAGACCTAAAAGTAATTGTAGGTACGGAACCGCCGTCCCCTGAAATGATAGCTCAGTACAATCGTCTGGAGCGAGTCAAAGAGCTGCTTAAAAATAATGGCAATGTAAAAGCACCCGTAACCACTGGCATGCGTATAGAAGCGTTAGAGAGCAATATTCGCAGCGGTTTGGCAGATAATGAAGCACAGGAAGAACTACTGCAAATAGCACGCACTGTAGAGAATCAAACAGGAAACACATTTCTAATGCCAACGCAAACTGAGATTATGGCAATTGAGATGGTTGCAGGCCAGCT
>CAKMZF010000185.1 GCA_929200405.1 uncultured Gammaproteobacteria bacterium
GTGAATATCAGCAATGTACTCAGCGAATATATTTTAGTCTTTATCGTCTTGATATTTGGTATCGTCTTTGGCTATCGTTATTTGGTTAAAAATAACCTTAAAATTCGACGCAAGCATGACGAGTTTGTACTAAGCATTCCGCTGATCGGCAAAATGAATAGCCAAGGGCTAACTGCAAGATTTTCCAGAAGTTTAGCAACACTTTATGAAAGTGGCACGCCAATGACAGAGTCGTTAGAGCAATGTGCCTACGCCATGAACAACACCGTCTATGAAGAACTGGTTCATGACATCAATGATTCAGTTAGCCAAGGTGATCGTCTTGGAGAGGCGATGCGCTCTACGGGCGGGTTCAGTGATCTCAGTAACAGTATGGTTGAAATTGGTGAAGAAACGGGGCAATTACATACTATGCTAAACCGCGTTGCCGACACTTATGAAACCGAGTTAGATGATACTGTGGAGACCTTAACCACATTGATAGAACCTTTTATGATTATTTTCCTAGCGGTAATGGTCGGCATTGTAGTTATTGCTATCTATCTGCCTATCTTCTCTTTAGGTTCTGCCATTTAGATGGAAAATCTTGGCCTGATATTTACTGATTTTCCAATCATAGCACTGATATCTATCACGCTTCTCGGCGCCATTATCGGTAGTTTTATCAATATGCTGAGTTATCGCATACCGCAGGATATGGAGCGTGGATTTCTGCTTGAAGTCAAAGATTCCGTTTCTCATCTCGCTGCTGAGTCAGGTAGCAATCACGACACTACCGTGAAGCTTATTCAAAACAAGCTTAATACAATGGATCAAAAGTCCAATCTATTCTCCCCTTCACACTGTCCTAGTTGCCATCAAACCTTGCGCTGGTGGCACAACATTCCTTTACTAAGCTACCTACTACTAACTGGTAAATGTGGTCACTGTCACGCTAGAATCCCGTTACGCTATTTTTTTACTGAACTGATGTGCGCAGCACTTACCCTACTTTGCTATTGGCAATTTGGCTATAGCATTTTATTTCTAGTCTCCTCCCTATTTGTATGGTGTTTACTAGCCCTTGCCGTCATTGATTTTGAAACCAGTTTACTGCCAGACCAACTAACGTTACCACTAATATGGTTAGGGCTTATCGTAGCATTACTGCAAGTGAGCCATGTCACACTCACAACGGCTGTTTCTGGTGCTTTAGTTGGCTATCTCTCTTTATATATATTTTACTGGCTCGCAAAACTGCTAACTGGCAAAGAAGGCTTTGGCTATGGTGATTTCAAACTATTGGCGGCAATCGGCGCATGGTTAGGTGCGAGTGAACTGTTAGGCGTGATCGTCGTTAGCACGCTGTCCGCTTTGCTTTTCGTCATGATCATACTGCGAGTAAAACCCGGCGAGCACTTCCCATTCGGCCCCTATTTGGTCATTGGGGCTTTAGTCATGCTATTTACACAACATGCCCCATTGTTTTCTGTGCTACGCATTTTTTAATATCAGCTTATTTAGGTACACACAAACATGACTTCCCTTCTTATCGGTTTAACTGGTGGCATTAGCAGTGGTAAAACAGCGGTTTCAGACTACTTAGCTAGTTTGGGCGCATACGTCATAGACACCGATTTATTAGCCAGAGAAGTGGTTGCTAAAGACAGCCAAGGGCTTGCCGAAATATGCCAAAAATTTGGCGAGTATATGCTCACACCAGCTGGTGAGCTTAACAGAACAGCACTACGAGAATTAGTCTTTTCGGATAATAAAGCTAGGGAAACCTTAAACGCCATCACTCACCCGAAGATAGAGTCGCTAGCCAAACAACGTATAGCAGAAAAGCCTAGCAGCGCGCATTATACCGTTATGGTGATTCCGTTATTGGTCGAAACCGTAGCGCAAACTCGCTATGGCTTAGACAGAATATTAGTGGTTGATATCCCAGTCGAGTTACAAGTCTCCCGACTCATGCAACGTGATAACATTGACGAGCAACGCGCATTAGCTATTATCAAAACACAAGCTAGCCGAGAACAAAGACTCGCTGTCGCTAATGAAGTACTGCGCAACGATGGCAGCCTAGCGAAATTACAGGAACAAACCCGTGTTATAGATGAAAAATATAAGCAAATTGCAGCTTTTATTGAATAATACGAGTACACCATCAATATGGTAATTTATTCCATTAAAAACTAACTTTTTCACCTGCAAACCAAGCATTCAAACGCGCTATACCCAGCTTAATTTGCTCAGTATCTCTGGCATAGGAAATTCTAAGATAACGCTCACCATTAAGCGGGTCAAAATCAATGCCAGAAGTCATTGCCACGCCTGCTTCTGATAATATTTTCTGACATAATTCACTACTGGACATGCCAATGCTGCTAACATCTATCCATAGATAAAAAGCACCATCAGGCGCTATGGCCTCAAGTTGCCAATGAGAAAGCGCTGCTAGCAATAACTGGCGATTCTCTGCATAAGTCTGAAAATGCAGGCTAAGCTCATCATCACAATCCATAGCAACTTGCGCGGTGTATTGTGACACCGTTGGTGGACAGATGAAAAAATTTTGTGCCAATTTTTCAATCTGTCTACATTGATGTTGAGGGTTTATCATCCAGCCAACTCGCCACCCTGTCATACTATAATATTTTGAAAAACTGTTAATTACCATGGCATTGGGATTACTGGAAATAGCAGTTTCACAGTCATCTTGGTAAGAAAGCCGATGATAGATTTCATCAGAAATCACTTGGATATGGTTTTGCTGACAAAAAGCATTTATCTCTGCCATATCTACCGCAGAAATAATACTACCCACAGGGTTAGACGGGCTAGCTACCAACAAGCCTTGAAAAGGATTTTTAGTATAAGCACGTTTAATATCATCAGCTGTTGGTTGAAATCCACTGGCAGCAGTAGTCTCAATGTATTGAATATTTAACCCGAGGGCAGATAAAATATTGCGATAGCTTGGGTAGCACGGCAATGCTATCGCCATCGTATCGCCACTGTCAAAACAAGCAAGAAAAGCCAACTGAAACGCAGCCGAAGAACCCGTAGTTATCTGAATCCGAGATAACTCAATATCAAGCTGATGCTGCTGTTGGTAATAATGTGCGATGCGCTCTCGCAAAGACAAAAGACCTGTGGCCTGTCCATAGCCATAACTGTCAG
>CAKMZF010000186.1 GCA_929200405.1 uncultured Gammaproteobacteria bacterium
ACCGTTACATTGATTTTAACTTGTGTTGAGCTTGGCTTAGATTGGTACAAAGGCGTTAGCGCGATAGAAAAAAGAGTTGATGAAATCCAAGATAGTTATACGGAGAGTATGAGCAAAAGCCTGTGGGATTTGGACTTCAATATGCTCAATATTCAAATGCGCAGTATTCAGGAGTTAGCCACTATTGAATCGGTTACCGTGGTGACTATTCCTGATAATACCCCTTATCAAGTCAACTCAGATGTTGCGCCCAAATATCCCATACAACGCGAAGTAACATTGCAGTACAAGGATCAAAACGAATCCTTCGATGTCGGTATACTGCAGATAACAGCCGATAAAAAAATCGTCTATGACAAATTAATCAATGACGGTCTATGGATTTTATTCACGCAAGCAATAAAGTCTATGATTGTATCTGCCTGTATATTATTCGTTCTTTATATTTTTTTCCTCAAACGCATTTTATTAATGACCGAATATACGCGTGCGGCTGCGGATATGAAAAGGCCCACTCTATTCATAGAGAGCGGGAGTGAAATTGGTAGCTCTGCAAAAGATGAGCTAAGTGACATGATTCAAGGCGTAAACAGCATGCATTCTAACTTACTGGATGCGATCGATCAGCTAAAGAAAAAAGAGAAAGAGCTAATTGCAAAGTCGACTCATGACTCACTAACGGGTGTTCGCAGTCGTAGCTCTGGCATGAACTTACTCTCGTTTATGATGACAAACGCGCACAGAAATAAAGAAATGATTGCGATCATTTATGTCGACCTAGATCACTTCAAAATAATAAACGATACTCTAGGTCACCCGTCTGGCGACATGTTATTAAGAACTGTTTCCAAAATGTTCACTCAATGCATACGTGAAAATGATGTAATAGCGCGCATAGGTGGAGATGAATTTGTGATTATCCTTGGCGATATCAAATCACCATCTGATGTTCAACTCGTTGTTGATAGAATTTACAGCCTGTTCACTCAACCCATCGATTTATCTGGTACAGAGGTCGTTGCAGGCCTAAGCATGGGTGCTGCCATTTACCCTAACGACGGTGAGGACGTGGACTCTCTTATCAAGCACGCTGATGTTGCCCTGTATGAGGCAAAAGCCGCTGGCAGGAATAATTTCATGTTTTTTAATTCGAGCATGAATAACGACAATGTAGATCGACTACGCCTGACAACCCAACTACATAAGGCATTGGATAATGATGAATTTTTCTTACATTATCAACCCATCTTAGACTGTAAAACCAATCAACTAACTGGTGTTGAAGTGTTATTACGCTGGAATAATCCCGTGCATGGCATGGTACCACCCGATAAGTTCATCCCGCTTTGTGAAGAAAATGGATTGATCAGAAGTATCGGTGATTTTGTTATCAAGCGCAGCTTCGAACAAGTTTCACAATGGATTAAAACCTACAACATCCCTATCCGATTATCGGTCAATGTCTCCAGTCGACAACTAATGGTGGATTCATTCGCAGATTTTGTATTCGAACAAATAGCGAATAGTGGTTTAGCAGCCAATATGATCGAGCTTGAAATAACGGAACGTGTATTACTCGAGAACAATACTACAACAGCCAGCATACTCAAGAGTTTCCGAGACCAATGCATACGACTTTCACTCGATGATTTTGGTACCGGCCACTCTGCCCTCAGCTATCTAAGGGACTTTCCTTTCACAACATTAAAAATTGATCGTAGCTTTGTAAAAGGGCTGCCAGATGATGCCGATAGTGTTTCACTCTCCAAAGCAATTATTGATGTTGCACAATGTTTTAGCTTGGAGGTCATAGGAGAAGGCATTGAAACTCAGGAACAGTATGACTTCATCCGCAACAGTGGCGTGAATAAAGTACAAGGATACTTTTTATCCAGACCAATACCAAGAGATGAGTTTGAAGCATTATGGCTACAGAAACAACAGGGAAATGATCTTCTATCTCCCAATGCTAGTGATAATAGTCGTGGCAGGACTAATGAAACTCCACCTAAGACCCTGACCCCACAAGCCTCTTGAATTAAGGTTAGCAGCAAAACTATGAAATTAGATTTTTCTTAACACCAATACCTAACACTAAATAAGGATCTATCATGAAAAAATATTGGAAATTGTATCTATCCGCACTACTGCTATCTTGTCTGCAGTTACAGCCAGCCCATTCTGTCGAAATAGTTACCGAAAACTTCCCTCCATATAACTATCGGGAAGACGGTGAAATACGAGGTGTAGGCACCGAAGTAGTCCAAGCCGTGTTGAAGGAACTCGGTATCGAAGCCAAAACTCGCATCTATCCATGGGCGAGAACTATCGCAATGGCAAAAAATAATAAAAACACCTTGATATACTCGATCGGAAGAAATGAAAAAAGAGAAAAACAGTTTAAATGGGTTGGCGTAATAGCTCCCGTAGATTTTTACCTGTTTTCTCTAAAAGAAAGAAATGACATCGATTTAAAAACTCTTGATGATGCCAAACAATACCGTATTGGCACAATAAGAGAAGGCATTCGTGAACAATATTTGTTAAGTCAAGGCTTTGAACGAGAGAAAAATATTCATTCCACTAACGAATATAGTCAAGGTTTTGAAAAACTAGAACTCAAAAGAATCGACCTCTGGGCTATGCCAGAATTAAGTGCATATTATATTGCCAAAAAATACGATCATAAGCCAAGTGACATTCTGAAAAAACAGTTCAAATTAGAAGGCGTGACCACTGAAGGGTATCATATGGCTTTTGGCTTAGAGACACCTGATGAGTTAGTGGAAGACTTTCGAGCGGCCCTAGAAAAAGTGAAAGCCAGCGGTAAATATGACAAAATCATTGAAAAATATACCCAATAAAATCAAGGTTATCATATCTGAAAACATTGTAACGTTTAGAGGAGTTGAAAAAAATAAACAACTTTGCAATCAGCAGACCTCTAAACTTATTTGCGATAAGAGAGTGTGAATTAACTGTGTATCTGCCTTCCTCAACTGATAAAGTAGATACTATGAGAAAGAAAACACCTAATATGTAGAAGATTCGACCAAATCTGACACATTGCAATTATAAAGGTTGCAAAGAAGAGAGTTACCC
>CAKMZF010000187.1 GCA_929200405.1 uncultured Gammaproteobacteria bacterium
TATCACCGTAGAAATAATCACGAGGAATGTTTAGCTGTGTTGGGCCAATTTCTGAATGTGCACGATCAAAACAACGTGCAGTGAACTCAGCCATTCTAGCAGGGTTGTTTACATGACCCTGATATTTTGTGAACTCTTGGAACATAGGCAGCTGGTTGGCTTCTTGGAAGCCACCAAGACCCATGCCCATAGTGCCAGTCTCTGGGGTGATAATAACCACTGGTGAGTGCGCCCAAAATGCTGCGGCAATCGCGGTGACACAGTTACTGATACCCGGACCATTTTGACCGATAACAACACCGTGGCGACCACTGGCTCTGGAGAAACCATCTGCCATATGAGCAGCACCTTGTTCATGGACAACAGGGATCATGGTAATTCCAGCAGGTGCGAAAATATCCATCGCATCCATAAAAGCTGAACCCATAATACCGAAAATTGTTTTTACTTCTTGCGCGACTAGCGTCTCTACAAAAGCCTCACTGGGCGTCATTCTTGCCATCTCTACACTCCTTATAAGTCTTAGATGCGGGGGTTGTTCGATTTGTTCGGATTGGGTGCCGAATACTATAATTGCTCAAAGCAGACTTTACTACAGAGTAAAGATCAGTAGCGCACTATAAGATACCAGAGGTTAGGTCCAGTAGTACCAGAGACTTTGATCGTTGGGTCCAAAAGAGCAGTTTTAGTACTGTCATTGTTAAAATACTCGATAGTGCTCACAAATTGATTTTGCCATATAATACCTCTGCAATCATGCGTATACCTGGCTCTATTCTATGATCCGGTATTGCCGCGAAGCCTAGACGGAAGAAATGCTTTTGTAAGCCATTGTCAGTCATATCCACTTCTGCATTCGCATCAACATTGCCAACTTTGCAGGTCTCAGTATTGAGGAAAAAAGGCTCTCCCGGTTCGATAATTACCTCATAAGCTCTGAGTTTTTCGGCGATTAAAGTTGTGTCTTTACCCTGAGGCAGGGAAACCCAGAAGGAAGTGCTGCCAGAAGTGATATAGCAGCGATCTTTGGGGAAATATTGATCTAAAGCTGACTTCATTAGCTCCCATCTACGCTCGTATATGGCTTGCAACCTATGGATGAGTGAGTCGTAATGGCCTAAACTGATAAATAAAGCGGCGGCGCGTTGGTTATTGGCTGGGACATGGCGCATCATTAAGCGTCTTAACGCGCGAACTTCTTGTACAAACTCAGCAGGGGCGACCATGTAGCCTAGGCGCAGTCCGGGTGCAAAAGATTTAGACATGCTGCCGAAATAAATGACATTGCCGTTTTTATCTAAACTTTTGAGTGCTGGTAGTGGTTTACTGGCAAAGTTTATTTCTGCATCGTAATCATCTTCAATCACTACAAAAGACTCATTGGTCGCTTTTTCAAGTAACTGCTCTCGGCGCTCCATAGACATAATGGCACCAGTAGGACACTGGTGACTTGGGGTGGTATACATAATATGGCAGATGTTTAGGCTGTCATCGATAACTAACCCTTGCTCATCTACCGCTAGGGGTTGTATCTGCGAGGTTTTTAAGGCAAAAACATTTCTGGCATCAGGATAGCCGGGATTTTCAATACCAACCACAGTATCTGCATTAACCAATAAGCTGGTGACCAAATACAGAGCGTTCTGAGTGCCCAAGGTAATGAGTATTTCATCTTCCCTAGCCCATATACCGCGGCGTGGCAGCACGCGGGTTTGTATCTGTTTGATTAGCAGGGCGTCATCTTGATCTACTTTGTCAGAAGACCAATTTCGCATCTCTAGTGCAGAAAGTGATTGCTTAACACTCTCTCTCCAGTCATTCAAAGGTAGATATTCATAGTCTACTTGGCCATAGATAAAGGGATATCGGAACTGACTCCAATCATAATCCCTAGCAAGACTGCGCTGCTTGGCGGGATATTTTACCAGTTTGTTTTGGCACCACTTTGGGGGGCGATTCTCGGAGCTGTCGTCACCCTCTAGCTTAGGCACTGCTTTTAGGCGATTCTTTAAAACCGATTTGTTGACAAAAGTTCCGCGCCGCTCCAGTGATAGCAAATAACCTTCATCAACTAAGGTTTGCAGGGCTAGTACAATGGTATTGCGCGCCACACCTAGCTCTTTTGCCAAAGCGCGTGATGAAGGCAACGGTTTATCTGTTGGCAACATATTGTCTAATATTGCTTTGACCATCGACTCACGAATTTGGATTTGCAGACTTTTGTGGTCTGCTTTGTTGATTGGGATAAGTTGTTCCCACATTAAAGAGGATTTGTTCTTTTTGCTCATGCCTTACTTTCTGGAGATCAAATGAATAGGATTAAGTATTTGAAATGTAGCCAACGGCGCATTGTGGTACAGTTTTATGCCTTGAGTCAGATACTGGTCTTTGCACTGTAAGCGACATCATTGGTTGTAAATTGCACCATGCTCAGTAGTACTGTCGTGTAGAAATTATAAAAACAAAGTGATTATAATGACTTGAAACGAATTATTGCAAATTTATATGGCCCATTCTTAATTGGCCGCTGGTACTATTTGTCACGAAATACAAAGCCTAGTATGCAGGAAATTAAAAAAATAGCCAAACTGGCACCAAGAAGTAGTCCAGTTTACTTTATCAGTAATTATGAAAGGTTGGAGATAAGACTATGGAAAACTTTAGCGAAACACTATCGCATAATGAAGCACGCACTTCATTGGAGCAAGATAAGAAAAACGTTTGGCATCATCTATCACAGCACCAAGCCTATGATAATGCTGACCCTCTAATGATTGTTGAAGGGATTGGCATGCGTGTTAAAGATGCCAAAGGCAATGAGTATTTAGATGGCGTCTCTGGGGCTGTTTGGACAGTTAACGTTGGTTATGGCCGTGAACGCATTGCTAATGCTGTGAGAGATCAACTAGTCAAACTGCCCTATTTTGCCCAGACAGCGGGTAACCAACCAGCAGCCGAGTTTGCGGAAAGGCTACTCTCTAAAATGCCGGGTATGAGCCGTGTTTATTACTCCAACTCCGGCTCAGAAGCCAATGAAAAAGGCTTTAAAATAGTTCGTCAGATCGCTGAGCGTTATTACGGTGGCAAGAAAAACA
>CAKMZF010000188.1 GCA_929200405.1 uncultured Gammaproteobacteria bacterium
TATCACAACGCTATGCGCCTAAGTGATATCAATGAAGTCAGTGGTAACTTTTCAGAAGCTACAGAAACCAACCAAACGCTAATCTCCAATCTACAAAAACAACAAAATAAAGACCCAGATGCAGTAAATTGGATGCTAAATAACAGCTATGTAAATTTAGGCCGGCTTGCGCTTAGAGAGCGCCGCTATGATGATGCATATGAAGCCTTTGAAATTAGCAAATCATTTCCCGTGAAAGAGAGTTATTTAACTGATGCCAACGAGAAATGGAACACCGACTTTGCAATCGCCTCAATATTGGCAGCCAAAGGTGACAAGGATGATGCAATGGCGGCATTACTGACAACCATAGATAAAATAGACTTAAGCACTCAAAAAGACAGCGAAGTTAGAAAAGCTAGATTTCATCAAGCTCTAGCAAACCTTCATGCACAAGACAGAGATTATGATGCCGCTATTGAAATCCTGCAGACGCTGCTAAAGAACCAACAAACACAAGAAAACAGCTCACCCCTTGATATTGCCTATAGTTTCTTTGGCCTAGCCAAAGTGTACGCCAAAGATCATCAATACCAAAAAGCCATTGCAAACTATACAAATGCGATAGATATCGTACAAAACAACTATGGTGAACAAAGCTCAGTTACGCTTAAATTTGTTCGCAATTACGCACATTTATTGAATGCATTAGGAGATAACAAAGCACTTCTAGAGCTATACGATGAGTTCAATTTAGATCCCAATGAATTCATTGGTAAAGAGCAAACCATTTAATATATGCAATTGCTATAAGGGAATTTCCTTTTTATCAGAAATATTGTTGCTTGGAAATTTATCACAAATACTACAAAGATAAAAAATTCTCAAAAAAACGATGATTAAAATTTGCGGTTGATTACCTCTTGTGAAAATTCTTAGCTATTTTCTCTATAACTGAGCTTTAGCTATTTGCGATACAGCCCAGCATTGCACAGGGATTTTTATAAATATCTCCACTATAATTATCTAGAATACTTTATACTTTTGTAATTATGGCCTCCTCTAAAAATCGCTCTCTACGATCTGTTATTATCCTGCCCTATATTCTAATTATCGTAACTTTGATTGCATTAATTTCTACGCTCTCATACCGCGCTGAGCATAATTCTATATCTAAAGTGTCTAACTACCTACTCAAGGAAAATGTCAACCGTATCAGTCAAGCCATTGAGAAACACCTCAGTAAATCCAAACCCGTTTTACAAACCGCTTTTCCTAACGCAACCTACAACCTTAAAAACATACACCAAGAAATAGACTCGTTATTACCAAGATTTTTATTGAGCAAATCGCTTAACCCCACGGAAAGAGCCAATGTTTACTTCGGCAATGAGCTGGGTCAAGCTTTTGGGCTTTTTGATGGTACCAAACACCACATAACTGGCACCACTGCTATGATCACCACCAAAGCAAGCACCACCAAACACATGATTCCACTTAAAGGGCAGACGTTTTCCAACAGGAATGACATTGTTCATGGAAACTTCAATGTTCACAAAAGACCTTGGTATAAACTCTCTAAAGCAAATAAAAATTTTCTCTGGACTCCAATATATATTGACAAGGTTACCAATGAACTAGTGATTACTCGCACTAGACAATTGCATAACGACCAAAATCAATTCACAGGCGCGGTTGCCACAGATATTTCATTAAAAGCTCTCGGAGATTTTATAGCCAATATAGATATGAGCCAAAATGGTATGGCAATCATTGTTGATGCTGAAAACAAACTTATCGCCTCGTCCATTAGCCCCTATATCAAGCACAGTAGCCACAACCAACCGATAAGACTCCACGCGTATCTAAACGAGAATCGCTACGTCTCCGACGTCTATCAGGCGGTAATGAAAGACACTCCTAACATCGATAAACTCGCCTTAATCAGCACAACTTTTCAAGACAGCCACAACCAAACAATCCATGCTGCCGGCCTTAAAATGGAAGCATATCCAGAACTTAATTGGACGATTATTGCTGCTATGCCTCAGTCTGATTTTATGGGCAATATTCAAAAAAATATTTACGCCACTATATTTCTGTGTTTTTTGGTAATGCTATTGATTATAGGCATAGGGCTTTTAACAGTTAACTGGATTACCGCTGATTTGGTTCACCTATCTCTAGCTGTCAAACAAATCGGCCTAGGAAAACACGATATAAGCATCCCAGTCCATCGCAATGATGAAATCGGTCACTTAGCGACAGCTTTACGGAAAATGTTATACCGACTGCAAACAGACAAACTGACCGGCTTGCTAAATAAAGAGTCCTGTTTAAAGCATATCAAATATAAAATAAGCATCAGTAATCCCGAAAATAAAGCCACTTTTTTTGCCGTTGTTTATATAAATTTAGCGGCAACCAAATCAAATACTGCCACCTCGAGCAATGAAGAAAAAATCATTACTGATGATCTACTAACAATAATATCATCAACACTAAAAGCAAAAGTCAGGGAGGAAGATATCCTATGCCGCTGCTGCCATGCGGACTTTATCATTGTCCTCGATAAGATAGATAACTATGAAAAACTAGAGCGCATTGTCGAGGAAATTAAACGTTTGTTTCACAACCCCATCACAGAGACTGACCCTAACTCACCTGACTTGCAATGCAATATCGGCATGTCTTATTACCCTGAGGATGGTTTAGATGCACTTACATTAGTTAATGCTGCCACAGAAAGACTGCAAGATATGGATAACCAACCTATTAAAATCGGCTGGATAAAACCAGCACAACTACCAAAGGGCTAGACTCAAAGACGTAGATTATGAGCGCAGAGACTCTTGAGACGATGGCGAGTCTCCGACTCGCCGCAACCAAAACAAGCTAAGCAGAATAATTACAATAAAGGGAATAACTCCAAAATTGATTGGCTGCCAGCCCACAGCATGATGCAGAAAACCTGCTGATAACGAAGCTATAGAGACCAGCGTAAACACCAAGAAATCATTGCACGCCTGTGCTTTGGCTTTCTCCACTTCAGAATAAGTCTCGGTCAATA
>CAKMZF010000189.1 GCA_929200405.1 uncultured Gammaproteobacteria bacterium
ATAACCACGCCTGCCAAGGTATTTGGTTTTGAATGGCGGCAAATGCCATGGGAATACCAAATGAGAAAGCCAGACCCAGATGCGCCTGTGGCAAAGAATGAAAGCGCTTCATAAATGGGTAGCTAATGGCAATAATTGCCGCGGGTATTGCCAGTAACAGACTAAGCCGATTTAATTGCCATGCCAGTATAGCCGCAATGACAAGGAGCAATGTAAAAATAACCAGAGCTTCGGTTAATGACATGGTTTTTGCTGCTAAAGGTCGCAGTTTTGTGCGCTCTACATATGGGTCAATATCTCGATCTACAATATCATTTACTGCGCAACCTGCTGAGCGCATTACTAGTACACCGAGAATAAAAATAATAACGATATTACTTGGTGGTTGGCCGTTGCCAGCAACCCATAGTCCCCAGAGGGTCGGCCATAGCAGCAGATAACTGCCGATGGGTTTATCAAGTCGTAATAATTGCGCGTATGCTTGTAGTCTTGAGATCACAGAGTTCTACTTATAAATGGACTGTTTTTACTTATATCGGTAGTGAATGGCAGAGGTCTTATGAATTAGAGTCACTTCTGTCTTGTATGGCAGTTATTTCATCAATGGCCTTTTCCAATGTTTCAATTCGGTGCAAAGCTTGTGTCAACATGGCGCGTTGCAGTTCGTAATCTTCACGAGTTACTACGTCCATTTTTTGAAGAAAAGCAGTAAACTGAGCTTCAAGGTTATTTTTGATTTCTTGTTGAATGCCATCGAGCTGATTAGAAAACTGATTGCTTGAGCCAGAGCTATCTCCAGCTAAGCCAGCTTTTTCCAGTGTGTCAGTGACGCCATGGATAACCTTGTCGGAAAAAGCTTTGGCTCTTGCTTCAATTTCTTTTGGGTCAAAGGGGTTGTTCATACAGAGTCCTATCATCGCGGTCACTTTTATATAGAGGTAAAGCATACCGTTTTTCGTCAGGAAAATCATGCCTCAGGTGATATTCTTTATTGCTGTAGCATAATTACTTATAGTGTAGGTTAGAGAAGTTGGCACAGTATTTGCTTAATTGGGAAATTAGGTGTTCGAATCTAGCCAGCAAGGTCATTATAGAGAGCGAATAGTACGAAGCCGACAACTGCAGATTATCAGTGCTGCTACTTTCTGGTATTCTACGGTAGCAGGCGTCAAGTCGTAAAATAATGTAAAGGAAGTCAAATTATGAAAATGATCACCGCTGTGATTAAGCCATTCAAACTAGATGATGTTCGTGAGGCGCTGTCTGAGATTGGTGTGCAAGGTTTAACAGTAACCGAAGTCAAAGGTTTCGGTCGTCAGAAAGGGCATACCGAGTTGTATCGTGGTGCAGAATATGTAGTTGATTTTTTGCCTAAAGTAAAGCTTGAAATAGCAGTTGATGATGACACTACCGATCGCGTAGTGGAAGCGATTCGGGAAGCCGCGAATACCGGAAAAATTGGAGATGGTAAAATTTTTGTTGCTAATATTGATCGTGTGGTTCGCATTCGTACTGGTGAAGAAGGTGACGAAGCTTTATAGCGTTCTATTTTTTGGTAGGAAGCTATTGCATGATGACTGTCTAATAGGTTTTAGCTAAGGCTCTACTACTTGTGTCTTTTAGGATTTGACGGCTGAAAGCTAAAGCTACCAAATCGTCTTATAAGATAGCGACTGCGATTAGAGCTGCTATCTTCTCTCTAATCGCGGAGTGTTTGCCGGTGGCGGTGGCTGTATCGGTGATACATGAGCATTCTCAGTGTTGGTGCTGTCAAAAGATCTTTTTTTAGCAGCGCCACCGTCATCATTTGGCATAATCACAATCTCACGTTTGGGCACCGGTACTTTGATATTATGCTTGCGCAGAGCGTCATCTATTGCCCAATAAAAAGCCGCATTAACCACCTGTGGTCGCTTTACGGCAGAGGGTTTTAACCATACAGCTAGCTGCATATGGTAGGCAAACTCTTCATACCCTACCAACCAAACCTGAGGGCCTTTTCCAGGGATGCCGGTGAGTGTATAAGGCAATTCGCTGGCAGCAGCAATAACAGCTTCTCGCACCAAATATTTATCGTCCTCAAAGCCAATTCTAAAATCATATAAGGATCGACGATAAGGCTCATGCAAAGTCCAGTTGACGACTTTGGTGTTCATAAATTCAGAATTAGGAACGATAATATCAATATTATCATTAGTTTTGATTTCAGTGGAACGCACGTTAATGGCCTTTACTTCTCCTCGCAGCCCACTGTCACTAAACTCAATGAAATCCCCGACTTTTAAGCTGCGCTCAAACAGCAAAATCAGGCCAGAGATGAAGTTATTTACAATCGCTTGAAGACCAAAACCAATACCAATGGCTAAAGCACCAGCGACCACTGCAAAGCTGGTTAAACTAATGCCCAATAATGATAGGCCCAATAAGAACGACAGCAGAATCAGGGTGTAATGACCTAGGCGACCAATGGTGTAGTAGACCGAATGGCTTTCATTTTCCTCATCTCCTAAACTGGATAGAAACCGGCGTAGCAGCCAAGAAAGCACCCAGCCCATCAGCATAATTAGCAGCGCGATTAAAATACCGCGTGGTGTTACAGGAGTTTCACCAATGCGGAATAAGCTGGTATTAAATGAGTTTGTGGCTAAGTCCCAGACCTGAGAGCCAAAAATACGGGCTTTGCCCCCGACATTTTTAAAGGCGCCTTCTAAGGCAAAAATTCGACTGCGAATTTCTGTCAGCAAGCTGGTTAAATTGTCATTACTGGCATAGGCCAATGCTAAGCTTTCTTTAGCTTCTTTGGCGGCTTCTATCTGATTTAGCTCAATTTCTGCCATCAATTGTTGATCAACATCGTTGATAACCGACCCATGGCGATCATCATCTTGGGTGTTCTGATAAATTAAGCTCTCGGCTAAAGCACTTTCTTCGGCCCATTGGGTAAGGTCAGCAGTAATCTCTTGTTGTCTAGTACTGAGTTTGGCCATGTCATTTCTAGCCTGCTCGGGTTTTCTGACATTGCTGAGTAGAGAGAGTAG
>CAKMZF010000190.1 GCA_929200405.1 uncultured Gammaproteobacteria bacterium
CCTAATGCGCCAATATCAATAGGTAATGACTCAAATTGACGAGAATCCAACTCTAACTCCGTTAACGCGAACAACTTATGTCTGTCTCTGGGGATAACAGTTGCTGGTATCTTGTGTTGCTCAGCCCATTGGATAATGCTATCCAGTTGTTGTGCCAATGACAGAGAGTCTGGTTCTGTTACTGTTTCTTTTTCAGCGACTGTGTTCACTAGACTCACAACAGCCCCTTCTGTTTTCCGAACAACTACTTCGTTGATTGGTTTGGCTTCTGTATAGGTTGGTTGCTGTTGATGGTAGTTTGCGCCGGAGTAAGCTGCAGAAGTGAATAGTGTTAAGGCCACAGCAGTTACTACGGTTTTAGCTAACCTTATAGGTGACATTGAGTCTGAGTCTTTTGCTATAGAGGTGCGCATTGCAGGTTTTTTTTGGTGATCAGTTGATATAGCGTTTGAGCAGACTGTGGTCTATCGTCCGCCGCAAAGCTCATGCATAGTTTAAATCTGCGCGAGCCGTCTTTAAAGACGGTGTTTTTTTCTGCTTGGTCAGTCTGCTTTGTTGGTAGTGGAGTCGTTGATGCTTTTTTAGTCATGACGGGTTTGCTTTGGTTGTTGATTGTATTGGTTGGCGAGTTTGGTTTTCTTTTTCCGGCAGATTTGTTGTGCTTTTAGACAAAAATAAAAATACCAAGCTTTTCGATGCTATTTATAACAAAATTTTTAATGTCTTGCAGTAGTTTGAAGTAAATCAGTGTTCTTAGCTTAATTTACTTCTGGGAATATTTCTTTGCTGCTGAGCTGAAACTCCGAAGGTTCACGGTTCTAGCTATGACTGTAGTCGCGTTTTTCGGTGGCTTAAATTTCTCTATTTTGTGCGTTATTTTTAGTGAACCGTGTATCAGTTAGCGTTAATTTCTTTTTTGTGACACGGGCTTGGGTCGGGTGGAGTTATATCTGATAGCAGATTGATTTTCCGGTATCATGGCGGTCTTTCACAACTACGAAAATTTTCTCTCTATGTCACAGCCAATACTTCAATTGAAATCTCAGGCGGATCGTCGTCTCAGAGCAGGTCATCAATGGATATACAGTAACGAGGTTGACACGGCAGTGTCACCGTTGGAGGGCTTTAGTAGTGGTCAGCAGGCTTTGGTGGTGAGTCATCAGCAAAAGCCAATGGGCACTGCTTTTGTGAATCCCAAAACGTTGATTTGTGGACGCTTGATTAGCCGCAATGCTAAGTTGTGGATGGATAAGTCGCTGTTGGTACATCGGCTCAATATAGCGCTCAGTCTGCGACAGCAGTTTTATGATCAACCCTATTATCGGTTAGTTTATGGTGACAGTGACGGTTTGTCGGGTTTAGTGATTGATCGGTTTAATGACACGATTGTGGTGCAGATATCCACAGCAGGTATGGAGCTGCTGAAAGCAGAGATTTTTGAGGCGATTGAGCAGGTGATTAAACCCGCTGCTATCGTGTTTAAAAATGATGGCAAAATGCGTAAATCTGAAGGTCTTGAGAGTTCGGTAGAGGTCGCCAAAGGCGAGATTGGTGATGCGGTTATTGTAGTTGAAAATGGCGTAGAAATGTTGGCGCCGGTGTTAGCAGGGCAGAAAACTGGTTGGTTTTATGACCACAGAAATAGCAGAGCTAAACTACAGCAGATTGCTGGCGGCAAGCGAGTTTTGGATATGTTTAGCTATGTCGGCGGTTGGGGTTTGCAGGCCGCTGCTGCTGGTGCTAAAGAAGTGGTTTGTGTGGATAGCTCAGATTTGGCCTTGGACTGCTTGTATACAGCGGCAGATGCGAATGGTACTGCGGACAGAGTACAGACGTTGCAGGGTGATGCTTTTCAGGCGATGAAGTCATTGGCAGAGGAAAAAGAGAAGTTCGATATCGTGGTAATGGACCCGCCGGCTTTTATTGCCAGACGAAAGGATCAGAAATCTGGAGAGCAGGCTTATATCCGTGCTAATCAGTTGGCGATGAGGTTGCTAAGTAAAGAGGGTATGCTGATTAGCGCGTCTTGTTCTATGCATCTGAGTAGAGATCGCTTGACCGATATTATTCGCCAAAGCAGCCGCCAGTTAGATCGGCATAGTCAAATTGTGGAAAGCATTCATCAGGGCGCAGATCATCCAGTGCATCCTGCAATTCCAGAAACGGAGTATTTGAAATCATTATTCGTGCGCGTCACACCGACTCAGTAATAATATGTGTCTCATTAGAAAAATGGGGTTTAATTGGGTTTAGTTAATTGAGCGTGGACTGGTTCATGCAAAATTGTGCGTAGTTGCGATATTGTAGCTAAGCATAGATAGTAAATTTGATAATAAATGGTGATGAGATGATTTCTAAATTACATTATTTTTTCAGTGGCTTAGCACTGATGCTAATGCTAAGCGCAACGGCTTGCACCCCTGCAACGGAGAAAAGCAATTCTGCATCAACAATGCAAGAAACCACTAAAAGGGAAGTGAATCAGTTCACGCCTAGTGACAAAAAAATGACCGACCAACAGCAGTCAGTGACACCGCTTAAAGAAAAGCAAAACTCGACGGTGAATTTGTCAGATTTATTAAGCGGTAAAAACAGTGATGAAGCCAATGTTTGTAGACAGACCGGCGGCAACTGGCAGCGCGTTTGTTTGAGCGGTAATTACAGTTGTGTGAAGCCTTATAGTGACGCTGGTCAATCTTGCGCTTCTCAAGGCGATTGTGAAGGGCGTTGTTTGCAGAGTCCTAATGGCTCTGGCGGTGTTTGCCAAAGTAATTCAAACCCCTGTGGTTGTTTCTCGCTATATGAAGCAGGCCAGCCGCAGTCTTCTATTTGCATTGACTAATTATTAAGCGCTTTTATTGACAGAGACGCTGCTGCTTAGATAGCGTCTTTATTTTATTAACTTCAAATCCCTTAATTTATGACTTCAACG
>CAKMZF010000191.1 GCA_929200405.1 uncultured Gammaproteobacteria bacterium
TAATGCGCCTAAAGACGGCTTAACCAGTCGCTTTGTGGCGGCGCTTTGAGGTTTTTGACCCTCGATGATCCCCACTCGTCAGAGCCTCAATCAAGAGGCCAACAAAAACGTTCGACCTCTAGTCTCCTCACTCATAGCGCCCTTCGGTATCTTGCAAGGGTCAGAGCGCATTCATGACAACTACTCAGGCGCTTTGAGTGGCAACAAACTAGGATAGGCCTCTGTATATACCCAATCATTTGCTCTGGCAGGCACATGACAACCCAGACAATCCAATTTGTAGTTAGTGCTAACATTACGTTTTAAATCATCTGGTTTGTATAAAGCCCAGCCCCAACCATCACCCCAGTTGTTGTTATCTGAAGCAAAACGATTTTGACTGTCTTTAATCATGACAAACCATTGTTTGATCTCAGTCGTCGCATGACTCACGCCCTTCCCTGTGGTGTAAGCGCCTGATTTAGAAGCGCGCAGCTCTTTAACCAATACACTGCCATCAGGAAATTTCCCAGTCTCACGAAACGCTTCAATGGTTTCAGAGCCGGTGTAGACGTCGTGAAAACCGCTGGCCTCTCCATCTGGAACAAACCATGACCCTAAATGCGCCATGTTTTTTCGAAAGTCGTCGGGAAGCGAAATACCCCCTTTATCATCAACATAGGGGGAAAAAGCTTTACTATCATCAGCATTACTGATATGAAAAGGCATGCTGCTAATAATAAACGCGATACAACTTACTGTGAGTTTTCTGTTCATTGATTTATGAGTCCTCGTAATGCAGGCGTAAATGAATTTATTCTTGCCATCTGGGATGCGATGATAAAAACGATAAGCTAGAGCTAAGTCTTTCATTTTAGCTATATTTTGACCATCATTCAGGCTTGCTTTTTTCACCACCCTTAGCCGCACTTAGCACAGGGTAGTATTGTGTAAATACCATATCATCCGCTGCGGCTGCTTGATGACAAGCTGCACAAGAAGCCGTTGGGAAAGCTTTTGCGGTTGGGTTTACTGGTAAGCTATGGTCTTTGTTACTGAAGCTATAATAAGCCCAGTTATTAGGCTCTTTGGGGAATAGTTTGGCACTCTTAATGGTAGCTTCCAGACCAATGAAATCACCCATGAAATAGCCCTGACCGCTAGTCGCAGCTTTAGAACCAACACTAACTAACTCCTTGATAATGATGGTTCCCTCCCGGAATTCCCCCATTTCTTTCCAATGTTTATAACTGATCGGGTCGATATAAACATTGTGGAACTCTGGGAAGGCAGCCTTGCCATTATTCATATCATTTGGCGTCACTGGTGTTCCAATATAAACCCACTCACGATAACCTTCTGGTTTTATCAAGTCACCATTAGCATCCATTTTGAACATGACCTCATCGGTGCTGGCCACCTCTGCATTAGCTACCCCACAAAATAAGGTGAACAAACATAAGGCTTTGATTGCTGTTTTCATCATGACTCCAAGGGATGATTGTTTAAAACAGTCATGTTAGAAGATCAATAGCGTATGCCCTATGCCTCAAACGCGCTTAATTATGTCTTATCGTCTTTTATACATCATATTCTCCAGTTTAAGGTTTCGGGCGAGTGCAGATGCCTTTACAATTTTAGCCACCTTAAACTGAAAGTGTCCCTTCTCCATGTCATTTTTTTCAGAAAACCCCGATAAGTATCAAGATGTTCTTGCTCATGTTTTGCGATTGCTTCGATTCAGAGCAAGTGTATTTTTTCACTCCAGCTATTGTGGTGAGTGGGCATTTACTACAGCCGGCAGTGAGCACAGTACGTTTCATGTAGTTGCAGCAGGTGAATGTTGGCTACACATGCCGTCCTTAGCTAAGCCACTCAAACTACAAACCGGCGATTTATTAGTGTTTCCGCACGATGCCCCACATGTGATTTGTGACAGCGAGATATTGCCAGATGAGGGCTTTGAATCAAAAAAGCAGGGTACTGATGGTAAAGCGACAGCTATGATATGTGGCTATTTTGAGTTTGATAGCCCAAGTTCAACAAGCCCGCTCATACAGGTGTTACCAGAATATATATTGGTCCACAGTCAGAATGGTGAGGTCGTTGATTGGCTTGGCAAAGTAGTCAATATGATGCAACTTGAAACCGATCAGGGAGTATCTGGCTTTGAAGCCGTTATCGATAAGTTGTCAGAAATTTTATTTATTTATGTCGTTCGATACTATCTTATCAAAGAGAAACCTAAAAAAGGGTTATTAGGTGCGCTACTTGATTCACGAGTCAGTGATGCTTTACGCGCATTTCACCGGAACCCCAGCCATCATTGGACTGTCGGTTACCTAGCGACGGAAGCCAATATGTCGAGAGCTGCTTTTGCCTCATTATTTGCTGAAGTGATGGAGCAAACGCCTATGCAATATGTAACACACTGGCGTATGCAATTGGCTTATACCGAACTGATAGAAAGTCGTCGCTCAGTATTGGATATTGCTGAAATGGCAGGCTATAGAAGCGAAGCGGCTTTTCGCAAGGCATTTAAGCAAGTGACAGGCATGACGCCCGGCAATGTCCGAAGTGCCACGCGTTGAGATAATCTGTGCTCCCGCTCGACTTAAAACAAGAGGGGTTTCAGAAAGGGTTTAAATGACAATTAAATAGACCTGTTGGTTGAACTTCAACGTCATGTCTAAGCGACCATGATTGGTGCAATCCTCAATGGTGACATCGAGACCTAAGGCGGCAAAATAAGAGTAGAATACACTGGCATAATAGCCCTCATAACCGGCAAAGCACTATTGAAACTCCAAACATAAGCCATCCGACCCAAACATAAGGCTTAGATGTTATTATATTTACTCCAAATCCAAGCAAAATCATCGCAATTGAATTTATGATGAAACCATG
>CAKMZF010000192.1 GCA_929200405.1 uncultured Gammaproteobacteria bacterium
TGCCATCGATATTGGCAATATGCCCAGCTGCGGCGATAAACAGATTGCGCAGGATCTTAGAGTCTTTGGTGTGGCCTTCTAAATAGCTAGGTTCCATCAGTCGCATGATCTGCTGTACATTTAGTTCTAGCTCGCTTTTGCTAAAACCAGATTTTGTCATCAGTTCGGATTGATGAAACTCAACCAGTGCTTTGACTCTCAGTGGGCTAAATGGATGTGTAGAAAACCAGTCTTCTGCTGGGGCACTTTTGTCTGGCTCATCGTCAAAGTCTCGCATATCATCAACTTGCTTAATAAAATCATCCAGATCAAACTGTACGACTTTGTCAGAGGTGATGCCTGAGGAGAGTTTGAAAAGGGCTTTGCCAACACTATGTAGGTCGTTGGCACAAAAAGCCCCAGCTCTATCAGCTGAGAATTCGGCATAGCGTGACCATGCAAACAACTGCATGGCTAGCTGAGGGGAGGGTTTCTCCTGCTGATTCATCAAATAACCGATCGGGATTTGATGATGATTATAAATATGATGTCCTAGTTCATGCCCAAGGACAAACAGTAGCTCTTTATCGCTAAAGCCTTCTAAGAGGCTAGATGAGAACATGATAAATAACCGACCTTCTTCAGGTTTAAAACAGGCGGCATTAAATTGTGGACTGTTATAGGCATATAGCTCTAAGGGCATGGTTAGGCCTAGTTTGTCACCGCAGTGCTTGGCCATGTCATGTATCTTCGGAGATATTTTGGGACTGAGTCTGACAGAGGTTGCTAGTAAATGTCTGCGGGTGCGTGGCGTTTCCCGTTCTTCATGGCGCGAAATAAAGTCATTCATGCGAATGACTTCAGGCTCGGCTGCTAGGCTTTCGGCCAGCACGCAATCTTGTTCGCATCGGATTTTTTGACTGGGCATAGTATTCTCGCTTCAGTTGAGGTGGTGACAGGAGCAGTCGTATATTACTTGCGAATACCAATACCCCGATTAATTAAGGTTAGGATAATCGCAAAAATCAAAGTAATAACGCCTACCAATACGATTAGAGCATAGGTAACCGGAATATCACTAACTCCTAGCATGCCAAACCGGAAAGTATTGACCATATAAAGTATCGGGTTGATTTTGGAAACAGCTTGCCAAAATTCAGGTAGCAAGCTTATGGAGTAAAAAACCCCACCTAAATAAGTGAGCGGTGCAAGGAAAAATGTCGGCACAATAGAGATATCATCAAATGATCGGGCAAACAGAGCATTGAGAAAGCCTAGTAGCGAAAATAAGATAGCTGATAGTACCGCCACCGTAATAGTGACACTTAGGTCGTGAATATGAAGATCGGTAAATAGCATGGCAATGCCAGTGACGATAATGCCAACAACCAAGCCTCTGATAACACCACCGGTGACAAAACCCATAACCATGAGCGAGTTATGCAGGGGTGATACTAAAATTTCTTCGATACAGTTTTGAAATCTAGCGCTGTAAAATGAGGAAACCACATTGCCGAAGCTGTTGTTGATGATAGACATCATAATGAGCCCAGGCGCGATAAACTGCATATAATCTAAACCACCCATTTCACCAATACGCTGGCCAATTAAGTTGCCAAAAATGATGAAATAGAGCGTCATAGTGATGACTGGCGGTAGCAGTGTTTGCACCCATATTCGTAGGAAGCGCCAAATTTCTTTGATAACAATGGTTTGGAAACCGATCCACTGCACAGTTACAGTATTCTGATCAAGGTTGTCGTTGCACTGATCGTTGGTTACGTTGCTCATGTATTGTTCTCCACCATATTTAGAAACAGCTCTTCGAGACGATTGGCTTTGTTGCGAAGGCTCATTACTTTGATGTTATGGGTTTCTAACCATCTGAAAATGGGGTTAATTCCCTGTTCTTTGGGGACATCTATTTCGATAGTATTTTCATTTAGCAATCTGCCAGCAAAAGGAGCGGGAACTTCTGGCAACGCTGTTAACGGCACTCGTAAATCTAAGATAAAAGTCTCTAGCGCTAGAGTAGAGAGTAGCGAGCGCATATCTGTATTTTCGGCGATAACACCGTTATTAATAATAGCAATATTTCGGCACAGACTTTCAGCCTCTTCAAGATAGTGAGTGGTTAAGATTATGGTCGTACCTTGCTCATTTTGCTCGGTGAGAAACTGCCACATGCTGCGACGAATCTCAATATCTACTCCAGCTGTCGGCTCATCTAATATTAATAGCTTTGGCTGATGCATTAAAGCGCGGGCAATCATTAGTCTGCGCTTCATGCCGCCAGATAACATGCGACCAGCGGTATTGCGTTTCTCATGTAAATCTAGGACATGGAGTAATTCTTCGGATTTTTTTAAAGCTTTGGCGCGACTCATGCCGTAATAGCCTGCCTGATTAACCAATACCTGATAGACTGGCTCAAAGGCATTGAAATTGATTTCCTGTGGAACCAAGCCTATATGGCGCTTCGCCTGTGATTTTTGTTGGTCTAAATCATTGCCAAAAACAGCGACACTGCCGCTGGTCTTTTCTACAAGTGAGCAGATAACGCCGATAGTTGTTGATTTTCCAGCTCCATTGGGGCCAAGCAAGGCAAAGAAATCGCCTTCTTCTATTTGTAAGTTAATACCTTTTAAGGCTTCAAAACCGCCGCTATAAGTTTTGCGTAGGTTTTGGATGTCGAGGGCCAGTGGCATATTTTTCCTTAATTATTATTTTGAAGGTTGCAAAACGCCGACATTGGTAGCTTGATTTGTCTTCAACGCTTTACAATCCAATTCTATATTTATGTCTTAGGGGAGCATTATACGCATATGGGTGCTGAAAGTAATATTGTCTTGTTTTCATTATTTGTCATTTTTTTTGGTGGTGCAGTCTTGGCGACAGTTG
>CAKMZF010000193.1 GCA_929200405.1 uncultured Gammaproteobacteria bacterium
AGCTGCTTCAGGCCTGCAAAAAGATAGAGTCAGATCAGCGTCGCGTCAAAACTTTTCGCTGGGGGCCCCGCATAATCGATGTTGATATCATTCATATAGAAGGAGTTTCTCTGAATAGTGAGGAGCTAACAATTCCGCACCCCAGATTCCATGAACGTGCATTTGTTTTGCTGCCTTTTGTGGAAATTGCCCCAAATATCAAAATAGGTGATAGAATTCTTACGGAGATAATCAAAGATTTTTCTATAAATAATCAATCAAGTATTGATGAAGTTATCCAAGAATCGGCTACACTGTACTAATCATTATTATCATATTTGCTAGACCATGGAACATATAACACTACAACTCACTCAACTATCTAGTACTTTTAAAAATTTACTCCTTGCAACATTACTTTGTGTAATTCCTGCTCAGGCGCTCCTAGCACAGCAAAGTCCCATTACAAGTGACACAACGAAAAGTGAAATAGTCAAACCAGAAAATCAAACACTGGTTATTGGCTTGGTTGGAAGTCTGGCCGACTCTGATCTAAATCCACAAATCAATAGCAATCCATTGATAAAGACCATCAGCTATGAGAATATTTTTCAAGGCTTAACTCATGTCATTTCTAGCGGCTCGTTAGAAATGTTGCTTGCGAAGCAAATTGCTGTTGCTAAAAACGGCAATCATGCCATCATCACCTTGCGAGACGACATTACTTGGAGCGATGGTAGCAAAGTAAGCAGTTCTGATGTCATTACCACTTTTGATCACTTAACCTCCGGCAAAAACCCAGACGCACACAAGTTTGCCCATATCAAAGAATACAAAGCAATCGATAACAACACTATCGAAGTCATGCTCAACCGACCTGACCCTGATTTTATTTATAATCTCAGTACAGCAGGCGCAACTTTGATAAAACAGGACGGCGATAATCCGCCCATAGGTACCGGTCCATATGTACTATCTACTACTTCTATTACAGCCGAGCAAAGCGAAGTCTATCTCACTGCAAACCCCAACTATTGGGGTAGCAAAGGCACTATTACTACAGCGGTGTTTCAAGTTTATCCACGCAATGATATGGCGATTGGTGGACTTAAAGCAGGGACAATCGATTATCTCCCGAATTTTCAAGACCCCAAACCTGCGCAAACTTTCGTTGATAATAAAGATATTAATTTGCAGATCGGCTTTAGCGAAGAAAAAGTGATTCTGGCGATGAATAATACCGAACCACGCTTGGCGCAACCATTAGTCAGAAAAACTTTTGCCCATGCAATAAATAAAAAAACATTGAGCGAGAAGATAATGAATAGGACTGCACCCATTATCGGCAGCCATTTCTCTATCTCTCATGTGGCCTATGTAGACCTATCCAGCTCTTACCCAAACTCTGTTGAAATCTCCAGAAAACTAATAGCCTTATCTGAACTAGAAAATAAAAATTTCACCCTCACTATTCCTCAAATCAATTATTTACAACGTACCGCGCAGTCAATTAAGTTAAACCTTGCTAGCGTAGGTTTTAATATTGAGATAGAGACTCTACCCCTTGACGAATATAACACCCGAGTCTTCGAGAACAAAGACTATCAGTTGGCACTGGTAAATCACCCAGAGACCAATGATATTGGTTTATATGCTACTGATAATTACATGAATTACTCCAACCCCTACTTCTCCTTAGTTTACAATATGGAGATTCGAGAGATGAATGTCACAGCTAGAAATGCTTCTCTCAGCATTTTGCAGCGCTTTCTTGCCTTAGATCAACCTGCTGTTTATTTATATCAAAAACCCAATATTAATATCAGCAAAAAAGAGCTCTACGGCTATCGCCTCCATGCTCCTGTGAACGCATTAGTCCTGAGCGATCTTTTTTGGGATCGCTAGCAAAAATGCGAATACTGGTTTCTAGACTACTTATCGTTATCATATTACCTCTGATTATCGTTCTCTCAGGGGTGTTTCCTGCAACATGGTTTGCTCCAAAAAATATTTCCCCAGCTATTAGCGGTTCAATAAATAAAGGAAGCATCAGGCTCCCAAGTTTTGAATGCAGCTCCCTTACTTGGCAGAGAAAAACAGTTACAAAATGGGGTCTCACTGCTAACTGCCTAATGGGCAATATTGTAACTATCGTTAAGCCAACACTTACTGGCATAAATCTGACGTTAGAACCCACTTCTGTGAGTATTAATCCCAGTACGGTAAGACGCATACCTTTATCTGCTACTTTTATCGCTACTATCAAAGACTTCTCAGCAATTATTGGTTGGGACAAACAGCCAAAGCGTGTTCAAGGAAATGTTGACATAGCTAATGCCGAGATTTTGCAGAACAATGATAAAAAAGCCATCGGTGATTACACAGTTCAAATAAGTTCAGATATCCCGAAGATAACCGCTAAGTTTTCCAATAGCAAGATTGACAATCCTTTTGGCATTACTGCCACCGCAGAAATATTTGCTGAGAAAACGCCTTACCCTTTTATCATTGAGGGCTTTGTACAACGCAATGATCCTAGCCTATTATTTACTTGGTTGATTCCTGTCTCTGGTCAAGATACTGAGCAAGGCTCCCCTATTTTCCACCAATCGCTAATTTCTCCGTAACCCAGCCAATTTCTACGCCAGCTCAAATTATTATTGCCTAAGAAATCAGCTGACATTTATCTTATCCACATACTCTTATCTCCAAAAGTTATCAGCGGGAAATAATAGTAATTTGTCGCTTGCTTTAGAACCAAATGGAAGAACTATGGATTTATACTTACGGGCAACGCTAATCGGCACTTTTTCCATGCTATTACTAAGTGCATGCTCCAGTAATCGAAATGAAAGCAACTCTAGCTCACCTCAAGCAA
>CAKMZF010000194.1 GCA_929200405.1 uncultured Gammaproteobacteria bacterium
CCAATGTGGCATATCGCAGATAACCCAGATATCAGAATGAGTGCAATCGCCGTTAAAGAAGCATTTGCTGCTGCAAATATTACTTTGGCAGAAGGTGCTGATTTGTGGGCAGAGTATGCTGCACAAGTAGAAGCAGGTTCTATCGCCGCTATTGATGGTTTAATTAAGCCGAAATCTCCAGAAGCTATTGCTTCAGTCTATCGTTATACTTTCCTACACTGGGGTCTTGGCGCGTGGGCTTGTTATGCCTTAGTCGGTATTGCTTTGGCTTTCTTTGCCTACTCAAGAGGACTGCCGTTAACTATTCGCTCTACCCTAACGCCGATTTTTGGTAAATCTTTAGAGGGCCCATTAGGACATATTGTAGATATTACTGCGGTAGTTGCGACAATATTAGGTATCGCTCAGACCATTGGTTTGGGTCTAAGCTCTTTCTCTGCAGGTCTACATAATGTGACAGGCGCAGAGTGGTTGTTAACTGCTGATGGTGAAGCTAGTGTAGCCTCAATGCTAATTGCCCTAGGGGTGGTCATGATGTGCTCAATTCTTTCAGCACTTTCTGGTGTTGGCAAAGGCATTAAGTGGCTCAGTAACTTAAACATGGTACTCTCATTTGGTCTTTTGGCTTTCTTCTTGATCTTTGGTTCAACAATGTTCGCTTTTGAAGTATTTGGTACCGGAGTTGCAAATTATGTGATGACACTGCCTGCGCTTACCTTCACTGTATTTCCAGCAGCTGGTGCAGGTAGCCCAGGTGAATGGCAGGGTTGGTGGTCAATCTTTTACTGGGCTTGGTGGATTGCGTTCGCTCCGTTTGTAGGTATTTTCTTGGCGAGAATCTCTAAAAACAGAACCATTCGTGAGTTTGTACTTGGTGCAATCGTTGCGCCATCTGTCATGTGTTTCATTTGGTTTGCATTACTTGGCGGCACTGCAATAGACTTAGAGCTAAATGGTGGTGCTAATGGCGCGATCTTTGCGAAGAGCTTAACAGCACAGCTTTATGCAGTGGTTAACTTGATGCTATCACCTACTTTGGCATCTATTATGTCAGTGTTGATCGTGATACTGTTGTTAACTTACCTAGTTACTTCAGCTGACTCAGCAGTATTGGTAGTAAACACTATCAATGCTGGTGGTGAGTATGGTTCAGCAGGTCGTGTTCATATCATTATCTGGGGCTTGATTTTGACTGCCGTAATTGCCGCGTTATTACTAGCTGGCGGTTTAGATGCAATACAAGCAGCAATGATTGTGGGTGCAGTCCCATTCTCATTTATGATGATTTTAATGGGCATCTCCCTAATAAAAGCATTAGTTCGTGATGGTATGAGAGAGAAATAATGACATCTACATTTAGTTAATTATTGTTAGAAAAAGCCCGCGAAAGCGGGCTTTTTTATATCCGTTTTTTTAACTTATAATAATAGCTTATGAAGCGTTATCACCTGTCTTGGTAAGTTGTTGATTTTAATAATTGCAAAAATTTTGTTTCAAACTAATTTAAATTTTAACAAAAAATTATTATTTTTATTAAATTAATGTGGTACTCTTTATATTGGTTCTGTTTATCCTTTATTTATCAAACTTAACCAGTGATAAGCAGAACAGCTAGAAAGCCAACGGCGTTTGGCTCAGTTATATTCAGTTATATAATGCTGATGGTCGAAGTAAATAACTAAAGATGAGGAGTACTAGATGTCTATTAAACCCCCTTTTACCGATCTTGAGATCGAGAAGGCTCCTGCGGGCTTTTATGAAGGTTATAGCCTTCCGATTGCCCTAGTGAGCAAAATTGCCATGACATTGCTAGTGTTATGGGCGTTAATATGGCCAACAGGTGCAGGGAACACGCTGTCTTCTGTCAACTGGGCATTATTAGCTGATTTTAATACCTTTTATATTATCTCTGTTGGGGCGTTCGCAGTGTTTCTTTTTGCTATTGCGTTGATCCCAGCCACAGGAAAGCGATTACTAGGCGCGCCTGGGGAAAAGCCAGAGTTCTCAAATTTTTCATGGTTTTCGATGATGTTTGGTGCCGGTTTAGGCGTAGGCCTAATGGTTTTCGCGACTGCTGAGCCATTAGGGCTGTGGGGTTCAAATCCTGAGGTAATTTTAGGTAACTCACCTGGTACAGAGGCAGGCGGCGTGAAGGCGGCGTATCGCTATACCTTTTTGCATTATGGCTTTCATGCTTGGGCAATTTATGTAACTACTGGACTCTCACTTGCTTATTATGCCTATACACGTCAGATGCCGTTAACTATCCGCTCCGCGCTGACCCCTATTCTAGGCAAACTTGCCAATGGCTTTATTGGGCATATCGTGGACATATTGGGAGTTTTGGCAACCATATTGGGTGTCGCTGTGACAATTGGTTTTGGTGTAAGCCAGTTTGTAGATGGTGTTTATGCTGTTACTGGTATGGAATGGTTAATGACTATTTCAGATGAGGCGCCAAAGCCAAGTACGGTTGGTTTACTTTCTGCACTAGTTACGATTATGTGCATGTCAATATTATCAGCGGTATCTGGTGTTGGACGAGGGATTAAATATCTCTCTAATTTAAACCTAGTGTTGTCATTAATTCTACTGCTTACATTTGTGTTTTTTGGTTCTTTCTTATTTGCGATGACAACTTATGGCACCGCATTAGTGGACTATATTATTCACTTTATGAGTCTGTCTTTTGGCGCAAATTCCTATCAATCTATTGAGACGTTTTCAAGTACGTTACCAGAAGCAGCAAAAGCATTATCTGCTGATGAAATCAGTGCCTTATACGGCGCTGCAACCAAT
>CAKMZF010000195.1 GCA_929200405.1 uncultured Gammaproteobacteria bacterium
ATGCTACGGGGTCTCCGCAGTCACCAAAAGCACCGGTTTCTGCCATAATCAGATACGCATCTTCGAGTTTAGAGCCATAATATGTCAGTTCTTGCGGATAAAAATCTAAACATTCGAAAGCATGGTTCCAGACAACCAACTCTAGGTTTTTATTATACACTGTGAATGCTTGATCAAGCACATCTACAGCATTGGACAACACCTCTGACGTAAACTCAACTTCGGCCAACTTCTGCGCTTTTCTTTTCTCGCCCAATACTCTAATTAACAACACATAATGACGTTCAGCAGCGATGAATAACGGAAATACCGAAACTTCTGCAAAATCATTATTTTTCAATCGCAACGTAACGCTGTTAAGATCATCGATAGCATTTGGCAGCTTAGCAATAGAGGTGGCTATATCTTGGTAAATACCAAAAGGCGAAAGGGCAAATTCTAATTTTTGACCCAAAATCGTAGCTGTTGATCCGTAGCTAATAAAATTTACGGAATGGCCAGTGACTATCTCATTGTCATTAAATACCACAGACTGGAATATACTTTTATCTGCGGTATTATTTAAAATATTCATATTTTACTTTGCAATAAATTTCTATAGTAGCGCTGATGCAACCAATAAATATTTACAGAGCTAGAAGTATTGCTTAACATCAAATCATTATGAAATATAACATAACAATTTATTACTATTTATGCAAAGATAACATTTGAATGAAAAAACACCACTTCCAGTCCAATTTGCTTTTGTATTGACATGCAATTTATGAGTGAATTTAGAACTCAATTAATAAGAAGTGGAGTGAATTACTACATATTTTTTTCTACGATGAGATTTCGACTAAGAATTTCACGGGGTTGGAAATATTTATAATATATGAATGTGGTATGGAATTTGGGTCAATCAAAGTATCAAATAGCTGCTAATTTTAACAACTATCTGACAGCAAGCTGTGCTTTATCAATAGAAGAGCTTAGGTAAAACAGGTCACCAAGCAGCGGCACTGGAGGCCTCCCAATCTTCAACCCAATCTTTGGGTCTCGTTTCAGCTGCTAGCAAACAGCCAGAATCCAACTTAGGATAGAGCTGGCCGTAGGTCTTCACTTCTGAGCCTTGAATTCTTCTATTAATATGCTTCGGGCCTAAGTCCTCTAAACTATCTAAACCGGCTGCACCCACAAGCTCTATTAAGTTTTTAATAGTCTCGGCATGGAAGTTTGCCACGCGTTGTGACTTATCGGTAACCACCAATCCTTTATTGCGGCTAGGGTTTTGTGTGGCGATACCCGTTGGACAATGGTCCGTATTACAAGATCGTGACTGAATACAGCCCAATGCCAACATCATCCCTCTAGCAGAGTTGACAGTATCTGCTCCCAAGGCAAGGGCGCGCAATATATGAAAAGCCGAGAACATTTTACCCGACGCGATTAAGCGAATTTTATCTCGTAACCCCACGCCTATTAGCGCTCTATCGACAAACACTAGCGCATCTCTAATTGGTGTACCCACTGAGTTTGTCATTTCAATAGGGGCTGCTCCGGTGCCGCCTTCGCCGCCATCTATGGTAATAAAGTCTGGCAATATCTTGGTTTCCACCATCGCTTTACAAATACCCAAAAACTCATCTTTACGACCAATGCAAAGCTTGAAACCAATCGGCTTTCCGCCGGATAAATCGCGCAGCTGCTGGACAAATTGCAATAAGCCCACGGGTGTAGAAAAAGTAGAATGAGTGGCTGGTGAGAGTACATCTTTGCCTTCTTCAACATTACGGATCTCGGCAACTTCTGCATTTACCTTAGCCCCTGGCAACATACCGCCATGGCCCGGCTTTGCGCCTTGAGAGAGTTTAATTTCGATCATTTTTACAACGTCTTTGGTCGCTGTTTTCTGGAACAGTTCAGGGCTAAAGTTGCCTTTAAGATCCCGACAACCAAAATATCCCGTGCCTATTTGCCAAATGATATCGCCGCCATGTTCAATGTGATAAGGACTTAACCCTCCCTCACCAGTATTGTGCGCAAAACCGCCTATTTTAGCCCCTTTATTCAACGCCATAATCGCATTCTTACTCAATGCACCATAGCTCATGGCTGAGATATTTAAAGGTGAAGCCATGTATGGTAACAAGCAGTCATCGCCGCCAAACTTCACTCGCGGATGACTTGTTGGCAAGTGTTTAACCACTAGGGAGTGATTAACCCATTCGTAACCCGGTCTATTGATATCAAAAATGGTACCAAATGGTCGAGTATCTCTTGCGCCTTTAGCACGTTGATAGATCAGTGAGCGGAACTCACGAGGAATGGGCATGCCATCTATTTCAGACTCCACAAAGTACTGTTGAATCTCTGGACGAATATGCTCTAGCATGTAGCGAAAATGGCCTAACACTGGATATAACCGGCGTATTGTGTGGCTTTGTTGATGCATATCAATGACACCAACAACTGTTAAAAATGCCCACAGCAATAGCACCCACAATATCGGCGGCCAAAAAATAGCTACAATCAATAACACAGCTAAGGAAGCTATGGAGGTAATCACAAAATACTGACGCATGGTCATCACAAAACTCCGTCTAATGGGTAGCTACTGAGCTATCGCTAATTATCTTTCTCTAGCTTCCTTTACATACTAGCATTTAACATTTCCCTAAGAAATACATCGTTATCATACTCGCTAAATAATTAGCACAAAAAGCGCTGAGCATTAAGAAATAAGTCTGATTAAAAAAGCCCCTTCCAAG
>CAKMZF010000196.1 GCA_929200405.1 uncultured Gammaproteobacteria bacterium
CAAAGCGAATTTCATCATAGGTAACCGCATCATTCTCATTAACAATCGGCACAACACCATAATCCAACAAAGCACGAAGAGTCGTTCTGATATTTAAATAACGCTTTCTATCGGCGCAATCTTCGTGGGTAATTAGAACCTGAGCAGTTTGTATGCCAAAAGGCGCAAATGCTGTCTCATAAGCCCTTAAGAGACTCATTTGACCGACGGCCGCCGCTGCTTGTACTTTTGACAGCTCAGCTGGCCTCGCCTGCAGCCCTAACTTTTGCATCCCTGCTGCCACAGCACCAGAAGACACCAGCACTACTTCTTTGCCTTGCTGAAGCAATTTGGCAATATCCGTAGCCCAAGCATTAATTGCTTTTTCATCAATACCAGCACCATGATTAGTAATCATTGCACTACCTATTTTCACAACCCACTTTTGACTAGCGCCCAACTTACTTCGAGAGAAGTCATCTTGATAGATACTTGAGGCTTGGTTACTGAGATTCAACATAATCAATTTCTGTATACTTGGTCAGTGTATTTATCTTCCACTAAAGGCAATAATTATTATTGCAATTAATACTGCTTCGTTCATCTAATCTAGAGGGTGATATGGTTTTACTGGCTTAGATTCTTGGAATTCCTCAACACCTGCACCCTGAACGCTATTGCTGCCCATAATCATCTCAGGGTCAAATTTCTCAGGGGCTATTCGTTTTAACTCTTGATAAATCGCTTGCATTAATTTATCCACCCCTACCTTTGCTACCGATGAAATGGCAAAAACTGGCCCAGTCCAATTCAATGCTTGAACAAAATCACGCTGAACTTGCTCTCTATCTGACTCTACGATAGTGTCCATCTTGGTCAACACCAACCACCTGGGCTGCTTTCCCAGAGCCTCATCATAGTTGACGATCTCCTGTTCTATCATCTTAAAAGCTTCTTCTGGTGATTGCACCCCTGTTTCAGGCGACATATCAATCATATGCAATAGCAATCTTGTGCGAGCCAGATGCTTTAGGAACTGGATACCTAAACCTGCCCCTTCACTAGCCCCCTCAATAATGCCAGGAATATCAGCCAACACAAAACTTTCCATTGGACTAACACGCACCACACCAAGGCTTGGGTACAATGTCGTAAAGGGATAATCTGCTATTTTCGGTGTCGCTGAGGAGGCAGCCGCCACCAAGGAAGATTTACCCGCATTTGGCAAACCCAACAGTCCGACATCAGCAAGTAGCTTCAGCTCTAACCTTAAGACACGAATATCCCCAGGTGAGCCTGGCTTGGTTTGCCTAGGAGCCCGATTAGTGCTGCTTTTGTAACGTGTATTTCCTAGGCCATGAAAACCACCACGAGCCACCAATAGTCGATCCCCTAGCTTGGCCAGATCCCCCATAAACTCCATAGTCTCATCATCATAAACCATGGTTCCTATGGGAACCGGAACCGTCAGATCATCACCCGCAGCACCTGTTTTGTTCCTACCCATACCATTCTCACCACGCTTCGCTTGATAAAAACGTTGAAAACGGAAATCAACTAGCGTGTTAAGGCGATCTGTTGCTTCTAAATAAACACTCCCCCCATCACCACCGTCGCCACCATCAGGACCACCGAAAGGAATGTATTTCTCACGCCGGAAGCTAACAGTGCCATTACCACCATCACCAGCTTCAACTTTGATTGTCACTTCATCTACAAATTTCATAGCAGAATATTACCAATTTTTGGATAGTTGTATACAGCACCGGAGTTAATCTCGACATTTCATATCAGTCAGCCATAAAAAAACCCCAGCCTAGCTGAGGTTTTTGATCACTCTAATGAGTAAGAGTTAAGCTTCAGCTGCAATTCGAACGAATTTACGATTTTTGGGGCCTTTTACTTCAAATACCACTTTGCCATCAGCTTTGGCAAACAGCGTATAGTCTTTACCACAACCCACGTTCTCACCTGCGTGAAATTTGGTACCACGTTGACGTACAATAATACTTCCTGCAGAAACTGACTCACCACCAAAGCGCTTAACACCTAGACGTTTTGATTCTGAATCGCGACCATTTCGGGTACTACCTGCTGCTTTTTTATGTGCCATGCGTATTCCTTATTTATTTATTAGGTTAAGCAATTAGCTAGCTGAAATGCTAACTATCTCAACTTTTGTTAAGTATTGACGATGTCCCATCTGCTTACGATGATGCTTACGACGACGGAACTTGATAATTTTAACTTTCTTACCACGCTCTTGCACCAAAACCTTAGCAGTGACAACAGCGCCTTCTATAGTTGGCGAGCCAACTTGAATATTCTCACCCTCACCAATAAGTAGCACTTCGTTAAAATTAACAGAAGAACCTTCTTCTGCATCAAGTTTTTCAACATGAAAATATTGGCCTTCAGTTACTCGATACTGCTTGCCGCCTGTTTTAATTACCGCGTACATTGGATATTCCTGATTATTAATTTATCTAACCGTAGGGAAAGATGTCTTTGAAAAGGGGCGCAATTTTAGACGCAACACCACCTAAGGTCAATGGGAAATTTAACTAAAAAGCGGCTAATTCGCTTTAGCGCATTATTTTTCCTTTATTATCCTCTACAACATGTAGACATACGAATTCAAATGCCTCTTTAAATATCATGTTTAATAAGAACTTTATACTTGAATAAGGCAAAAGTAATTGGTATATCGTTGAGTATTGCGACTCACTTGCTAACTTCTACTATTATATAAGCATTC
>CAKMZF010000197.1 GCA_929200405.1 uncultured Gammaproteobacteria bacterium
GGTGGTGGTTTTATCACGACGCGGGGGTTATTTATTTGCAGTCTCGCTGCTCGGGTGGGCAGGGTCACAATCAGATCGCTCTGCTCAACCAGCAGCATTGCGGCTTGGTAGTGGCGGGTAAATACCGATATTCGCCGCTGCTGGTCTAGGCTACGCAAAGCCTCATCTACCCAACCCAAGTGCTGCACGTCATGCGGATTCATACCAACACCCACGCCCATACCTGTTTTGCTCACCCATACATGCGGCGCTTGTAAGTAAGACGCCAAGGTGTAATCTTGCAAGATCGGGTTATCTGCACTGATCAGGCACATAAAGTCTTCCTGCCAAACGGTGACTTGGTGAAACGACTGTGGCATGGCCTCAAACCGGTTTAGCACCATATCAACTTTGCCTTGCTCAACGTCTAAAAAGCTGACATCACTGGGGGTCATTATGTCTAAGATTACCCCCGGTGCTTCCTCTCGCAGTCGGTTTAGCACATGCGGGAACAGCGTAGACTCCGCATAGTCACTGACCATGATGCGAAAAAAATGCTCCTCTGTATTGGTGTCAAATTCGTCCCGTGGTTGTATCGCCTGATCTATAGACGACAGCACATCTCGTATCAGTGGTTTTAGCTCATCTGCTCTGGCTGTCGGCATCATTCCCTCGCTGGTTCTTATCAGCAGTGGGTCATTAAACAGGTCTCGCAACCGCCGCAGACCATTGCTTAGAGCAGGTTGGCTTAGCCCTAGCTGGTTCGCCGCTCTGGTGACATTCCGCTCACGCAGCAGCACATCTAGGTACACCAATAGGTTTAAATCTATACGCCGGATATCCATTTAATTGTCTCTTCTGTGTCTTGCTGAACTTTTGACTGTGTTTTTATTGCCGTTATCCATGCAGCATTATTCACGATATGAATGTTTAAAATAAACGATATAAATTTCAATTATACTCTAGGGGCGAATAAGATAAAGTCATACAGAAACCAATAACCCAATAACTGGAGAAATCATGTCTCAATATCAACAAAATATCCAAAGTGCTGCTTCTGCCTGCCAAGCAGCTGGTGCTAGCTGGAACGCTATTAACCCAGAGTCTGCGGCTCGCATGAGGTTGCAAAACCGTTTTCAGACTGGTTTAGATATTGCCAAATATACTGCCGATATCATGCGCGCGGATATGGATGCTTATGATGCTGACCCTTCTCAATACACGCAATCTTTGGGTTGTTGGCATGGTTTTATTGGCCAACAAAAAATGATTTCTATCAAAAAGCACTTTGGCACAACGGATAAGAAATATCTTTATCTTTCTGGTTGGATGGTCGCCGCTTTGCGCTCTGAGTTCGGTCCTTTGCCTGATCAATCAATGCACGAAAAAACCAGTGTCGCAGGTCTTATTGAAGAGCTTTACACTTTCTTGCGCCAAGCAGATGCCAGAGTACTCGGCGGTTTGTTCCGTGACCTAGACGCTGCCTCTGATGCTGATAAGCCTGCTATACAAGCTCAGATTGATAATTTTGAAACCCATGTCGTGCCTATTGTTGCCGATATCGATGCCGGTTTTGGTAACGCCGAGGCGACTTACTTAATGGCTAAACAAATGATCGAGGCTGGTGCTTGCTGCATTCAGATAGAAAACCAAGTTTCGGATGAAAAACAGTGTGGCCACCAAGACGGTAAAGTAACCGTACCCCATGAGGACTTTTTAGCCAAAATCCGCGCTGTGCGTTATGCCTTCTTAGAGCTAGGTGTGGATAACGGTGTTATCGTTGCCCGTACTGACTCATTAGGCGCTGGCCTAACCAAGCAAATCGCGGTTACTCGTGAGCCGGGTGATTTGGGCGACCAGTACAACAGCTTCTTAGATGTAGAAGAGGTTTCTGTTGAGGATATGGCGAACGGGGATTTAGTCATTAAGCAGAATGGCAAACTGGTACGCCCTAAGCGCCTACCATCGAATCTGTTCCAGTTCCGCTCAGGTACTGGTGAAGATCGCTGTGTGCTTGACTGTATTACGTCACTGCAAAACGGTGCGGATATGATCTGGATTGAAACCGAAAAGCCTCATATCGGTCAGATCGGCGGCATGGTGAATCGCATCCGTGAAGTCGTGCCAAATGCCAAGCTGGTTTACAACAACAGCCCATCGTTTAACTGGACTCTAAACTTCCGCCAGCAGGTCTTTGACGCGATGGTAGAAGCTGGCCAAGATGTCTCTACTTATAACCGTGATAACCTAATGTCTGCTGAGTATGACGATAGCGAATTGTCGGCAATGGCCGATGACAAAATCCGTACTTTCCAAGCGGACTCAGCTCGCGAAGCAGGCATCTTCCACCACCTAATCACCCTACCAACCTACCACACTGCGGCATTATCAACCGATAATCTAGCCAAAGAATACTTCGGCGAGCAGGGCATGTTGGGCTATGTTGCTGGGGTACAGCGCAAAGAGATTCGCCAAGGTATCGCCTGCGTGAAGCACCAAAACATGTCTGGTTCAGACATCGGTGATGATCACAAAGAGTACTTCTCTGGTGAAGCCGCACTAAAAGCTGGTGGTAAAGATAACACCATGAACCAGTTTAGCTAACCCACAAAACCAGCTAATCAAAGCATGAAAAAGGGACGATTATTCGTCCCTTTTTTGATTAGAGTTACTATTTCAGCATCTCCGCAGATTTCAAACCGCTGGAGATTCTAGAAAGCAGTCGAATTTATTTCACCATTATCGAGCAGTTTACGC
>CAKMZF010000198.1 GCA_929200405.1 uncultured Gammaproteobacteria bacterium
TAGCTGTGTTAGATTAAGCCAGTCTTCGGACTGGCTTTTTTGTGGATGGTTGGAGCTTTAGAGATACAGTTGTTTTTCAGTAAAATGCTTGCTATGCCTAGTTCCATAGATATATTTATGTGAAACTAGATATTCATGGTTTGCTTAGACAGTTTTTTAATTGATGCGGAAGCTTATATTGGTAATAGTGAGTTGATACATAGGGCGTTAGATTGCTACATTTGATTTTGCATATTTTAGTACCGGCATTGGTTGTCGCTATTTTTTTTCGCGATAACTGGAAGCTTGTATTCCTAATTCTAATAGCAACAATGATTGTAGATGTAGATCATTTATTAGCCGATCCTATTTATGATCCTAGTCGCTGTAGTATTGGTTTTCATCCATTGCATCAGCCTTGGTTAATTGGTGTTTATACAGGGCTTTGTTTTATCTCTAGATATAAAATCTTGCAGTACATAGGCATGGGTTTGTTGATTCATATGTCTTTAGACTCGATTGATTGTCAGGTCACGAATGGAGTCTGGCTTTACTTAGGAGCTTAGGGGCAGGCTCATAGTTAGACTTTCTGTGTTTTGATTTTTATTAGCAACTTCTTTGAGACTGGAAGCATGAGTGCAGATAGTATTAGGCAATAGCCTGCCATGATGAGAAGTTGTTGTTCAAGGGCAATATGAATATCAATCATAGCGCCAGTTAACCCAGGGCCAAGAGCTGATGAAAAAACCATTAAGGCTGTAAACATTGATCTGATAGCACCCAGATGCTTAGTACCATAAAGTTCGGGGCAAATAGAACCAAACAGATTTGAACTGATGCCAAATGTCATGCCTAGAAGTGCCATAAATACAGAGATTACCCAGAGTTGATCGGTAGAACCCAAGAATAATATAGCTAGTGCTAACGGTAACAGTGATAATGGTAGCAGCTGTGTCGCACTATATTTGTCGACAAACCTTCCAAAAAATAGAGTTGAGAAGACAGCGGAAATTGCCAAGATAAATTGGTGCGCAGGGAAGACCAGCCTTGACCAAGACTTTAGCTCTGCTAAATGGTTTTGGTGGAAAAAGACTGAAGTTGCAATAAAAGCTGGGGTAATCATCGCTAAAATAATCAAATAAAAATAAGGATCAGCTAACACGTCTTTTCTTTGCCATTGCTGCTGGGTTTCGTCTTTCTCATCAATCTCTTCTTGAGATGGCTCGCGTTCTTTGCGCATGGTGGCGTAGACTATGGGTAAACTGACTAGGAGTAGAAAGCAGGTCGTTATCTGCCAAGTGACATGCCAGCCAAGTGTAGTAATTAGTAGTACAGTGACCGGTGGAATGATTCCTTCTCCTATCTGTATGCCAAGTGCTGCTATGCTGACTGCTTGGCCTCTTTGTTTGCTATACCATTTTCCCATTGCGGTCATTGCGATATGACCACACATCCCTTGTCCTAGTAATCTTAAGGCGAAAATTAGAATGGTTAAAAGCCAGATAGTTTGCACGACAGACATGAAAAATGCTGTAATTGCCAGTAGACATAGAGTGATTGCAGCTGCATGTACTGTAGGGAAATTATCTGTGACTTTACCAACAAACATTAGGGTGGCAGCACTTGCTAAAGTACCAAACATGTAGATGAGTCCAAACTCCCCATGGCTGATATTAAAAAACAGCCGTATTTCAACCGAGAAAAGTGAAATAAAGAAAGTTTGACCAAATGTGGATGATAGTGTTAAAAAGAAGCCTCCCATCAGCCAGCGAGAATTTGCTTTGACAAAGTGTAGAGATAGCATGCTTTATTGAAGAGGAGTGAGTGGATGAAAATCCTACCTTAGCAGGTATTTTAAAGATACCGAGAAAAATACATATATAAAAATAGAGTATGACAGATTAGCATTACCATCTAGTAATTTTCAGGCATCTTAGTCATGTGCAAACAGAGGCTTTATTTGGATTATAGCAGGCGCTTTTTTCGTCTCTTGCCGATATTGCCTTATCTATTGGTTACTTTGTTTACCCAAAATGGCTTTATGCCAAGCAAGTCTGCAAATGGTGAAATAACGATAGTCATTTGTACTCCCAATGGAAAATTTACTCAGCTCCTTGATTTAGGGGATAGCCAAGAAGTCTCAGGTGCGGATCAAAGTAGCCCTGAATCAGAATCATCAACTTCTCAATGTGTCTACTCACTTGCCCATAACCCTATTGTTATTGGTGTCCAGTTAGGTTTTCTCGTTGGTGGTAGCTTTATATTCGTGTTGGGCATAGGTCGCAGTAAGTCGAGCTATAGACAGCGCTTTTTTAATGATAGTTTCCCACGTGGGCCCCCTTTCATCGTTCTTTCTTAAACAATTTTAGTATTGCAAAGTGAATGGTGCGCTATTTACTTGGCATGATTTGTATTTTGAGCAATGAATGACTAGCCTCAATAGGCTAAGGCTTGCTCGCATCTAGGAAAAAATTATGGAAGCCCTGAAAAAAATTTCAAAACCGAATGATTCGGTTGATCAAAAATCATTTTACTTTGCAGTATGGCGTTGGCATTTTTATGCTGGCTTATATGTCATTCCTTTCTTACTTATGTTAGCCATTACTGGGTTGATTATGCTCTATGAAAGTCACTTTGAGACTAAATTTGGGGAGC
>CAKMZF010000199.1 GCA_929200405.1 uncultured Gammaproteobacteria bacterium
ACTTTCTTTTTCATTAGAGGTTTCGTTGCTTTTATTAGCAATAAAAATCAATTTTACTAGTGACGTAATGATTCAGTTCACATTTTAGCTTCATAAGTTGTCATGTGATGCAAAATACTGTATTTTGTATGAGATTATAAATTAGTCAGCTTTTATTCATGATTTTTGTTTTAGCTATAAGGATTCAGTGATGAGATTACTCACCAAAAAATGGTGGCATAGCGTCTGCGCTTTTCGCTCCCTAGTAGTGATGACTGCACTGAATGCAAAAAAGACAGCAAATAAAGCTAAACCCAGTGCAGAGAACTGCACAGCTAGCGATAAATCAAGAGATAAGAAAGACCCTATTCTAACTTTCGGATTAGCCCTGAGCGCAGTGCATCGAATTTTGTATTGTCAGGTAAATCAAAGACTAGATACTGAAATCTCAAATAAACGCTTCTCTACCCTAGCGACTGCTGACACGGAGTTAAACGAATTAAAAAATCTACTACTTACTCAATATAATGTCAGTGACCGTGCCTCCGCGATTGAGAAAATTCAATATTTCTACAATCAGCATATTTCTGATAATAACTTTGCAAATATATACGATCAATTACAAGCTCAAGATTTACTTTATGCTAATAATCAAAAAACCATCTGGGATTTTGACACCACTTATCGACTCGAAGCCGTGCTCGCCGTGCAGCAAAGCTTTCCTGAAATAGGGCTTAAAGAAAAATCGGGAAATGCATATAGTCAAGCAGTCATTGCGTTTTTAGTAACCTCGTCATTGTCGCTCGGCTATATCGAACATATTGATGCCAGCGAGTTCCTACACCCCGTTGTCCGCGAGACTGTTGAACTATTTGAGGACTGGAATCACTTCTCTTTAAGCTTTATTGCTGGCGAGAAAACTTGCTCTCATTCTGAATACGCTGGTAGCAAAGACATCAGCAATGATGAGAAAGTTAAAAATGCGATTCATCTGCTCAAATCTAGCACCAAAGGCTCATGGCAACTGGTCAACTGGACACCACCGAAAAAACCTAAAAGAACTTTTCAAACCCCAAAGGCTGATGCTGCATAGCAGCATTACAATAGTTAAAAGCAGGACTAATTAATAGAACCCTACGTGTTTTTTCATTCATCTGATTATTTTTTAATCTCTGCATCAGACTCGAGTCGATTATCCTTATTTATCACATCTGCTGTAGCATTTTCTGACATATCGGAAGATACATCTTCTGCTCCTTCTTCGCCTTCTGCTTCCATTTCATCGACTACATACTCCGCTGCCACCTGAGCCATGACCGATGTACTGCGGTTAAAGATGGTAACGTGTGGTGATAACTCATCGGTGTCGATAGTAGCACGCTGCGTCATACGATACAGTCCATAACAACCAATAATCAAAAGGGTTAAAGCGATAAATAAATGATAGCCATTGGGTCCAATGGATTTCATTAAATAACCAACGATAATTGGCCCACCCATTGCCCCAACACCGTTTACAAATATCAAACTACCAGATGCTGATGCCATCTGATCGTTCTCCAAATAGTCATTGGTGTGAGCGATAAGCACGCTATAGAGCGGATTGCAGGCACCACCAATCATAAATGCAATGCCCAACAGTACAACATACGGAACGCTGGGCAGCACGAACACAGATAGCGCTGTTGCTGCACCAACAAAGCAAATAATAATAGACAGCAGACGACGGTCCATATTGTCAGATAGCCAACCGATGGGAAACTGCATAATCAAGCCACCGATATATATCATCATAATAAAACCAGAAATCTGCTGAAACGATAGATTTATTTCCGTCGCGTAAACTGATGACATTCCGAACAACGCCGAGAATGTGGTTCCAATAAAGAAAATGCCAACTACACCTAATGGAGATGCTTTGAAAAGTTCCAGAAAAGTCATTGGCTTAGCGCTATCAAAAGGTGGGGCTGAGTTTTTAGACAATAGAATTGGCGCGAAAGAGACCGAGACCAATACTGAAATCAAAATAAACAATCCTGCGCCAGCAGGGTCGGCTACGTTTAATAATACTTGCCCTAGTACAATACCAGCCATTTGCATAACCAGATAAAAGCCCAGTGTTTTACCACGGGTTTCATTGGTGGAGATATCATTTAACCAGCTTTCCGCGACAACATAGATACCCGCAAAGCAAAAACCAACAATCACTCTGAGCGAGAACCAAAACAGCGGTTCTACCCAAACCGAAAACAGCAAAAAAGCAGCTGATACTAGTGAACCTAATGCGGCAAAAACACGCACATGCCCCACGTCTTTGATCATTTTGGGAGCCAGTTTTGAACCACCCAAAAAACCAATAAAATAACCAGACATGATAAAACCCATAGAAGATGGGTCGATTTGCTCTAAGGAACCTCTGACGCCTAGCAAGGTGCTTTGCAAACCATTGCCCAGCATGATTAGCAACATGCCCAACATCAGAGACCAAGTGCTGCGAATAGCGCTAGACATAGTAATGCTCCTTAAAAATTCAGAGTATAACCGAGATTTATTTCAAGTAATTACCACCACAACATAAAGTGGTATGAACACGCCAAAGAATGTCGCTTTTTATACCTATATTTTCCAAATTATTTGAAATTAATT
>CAKMZF010000200.1 GCA_929200405.1 uncultured Gammaproteobacteria bacterium
CTGAGACCGACTTAGGTTTGTCAAAGAAGGTGGGAGGTATTCATCAAAGCACCCATAAATTGTCCTTTTGCGATTTGATTTCGAAAATGTAAAATCTGTAGAAGTCCCTCTTCATCATGTGGATATGAATCCGCTGCCCGACTCAGGGTTGACGTAATCGATCCCAACTCACTAGAGCCAAAATAGTTTAATCCTGTTTTAAGAGGGGATAAGCCTTCAACAATTTTTATTATCGGATTGACCATTTGGAAAGAATGTCTTTTTCTTTAATTAAAATCAAGCGAATCATAGGATACAGGCTCTACTCTAAACAGAGATGTATATAATTAGATATCAAGCACTCTGACCCCTTGGTTGCTTCAAGACGATGGTTAGGATTAGATTACCGTCTTGAGTCGATGATGAGAATTGCGATTAGATCTTGCTAAATTAAGCGTTAATCCATCTACCAGAATGGTCAAATGTGCTGTCATAGCCGAAAAGGGCTGCCGAACCGCCTGTATGCAAGAATACGATACGGTCATCTTTGCTAAAATGGCCTTTGCGAATTAAGTCGATGAGTCCAGCTGCACCTTTAGCTGAGTAAACTGGATCTAGCAAGATACTCTCTAGCTCGGCAAACATTTGTATCGCCTCTATGCCGCTAGCTGTAGGTATGCCATAACCTTCGCCAACATAATCGGTATTGGCAACGACATCTTCTCTATTGACGATGCCAGGACAACCAAGCTTTTCTGCGGTGGCGCAAGCTAAGTTATAAACGTTGGTTTCCTGAGCTTCTTTTGGCGCTCTTACACCAATTCCTAGCAGTGGAATCTGAGCGTTCATGGCTTTGAGTCCGGTAATAAGACCAGCTTGCGTGCCTGCACTGCCTGTGGCGTGAACTATGTGATCTATTTTCATCCCACTATCATTGCATTGTGCTAGCAGTTCAAAAGCACAATTTACATAGCCCAATGCACCTGTTGGGTTAGAGCCGCCGCCCGGGATGGTGTAAACTTTTTTGCCATCAGCACGAAATTTGTCTGCCACTTTTTCCATCTCGGCGTTCATATCCAAACCTGAAGCATACTTTTGTGTTGTCGCTCCGTGTAAATGCTCCAGTAGAACGTTACCACTGTTATTGTAGTTTGGATTATTAGAACCGGTCCTGTCTTCTAACAAGATATGGCATTGTAAGCCCAACTTAGAAGCAAATGCTGCAGTTTGTCTTGCATGGTTAGACTGTGTCGCACCTTGAGTCATGATAATTTCTGCGCCTTCTAGCTCGGCTTCTGCCATCAGAAACTCAAGCTTTCGAGTTTTATTACCACCGGTAGATAGACCAGTACAATCATCTCTCTTGATCCAAATTTCTGGCCCACCGAGTTCTTTGCTTAGGCGATCTAGACGCTCCAATGGTGTCGGTAGATGGGCGATAAAACGGCGTGGAAATTTAGCAAGATGCATTTGTGCTCCCTTGAGTGATTGAGTTCTGGATGTTTTTTCTGACTGCTAAACTATAGAAGCTATCCAGATTTCTTCAAATGCAAATATGGTATGAAAATATGCGTTTTCTGCATGCGTCCATTTGAAAGCACATTGAGCATACAATCTAAAATCACTGTGGCACCGAACTTTGGTTAGATGAGTTCCCAGATTTTTTTGCCCATCTTATCTAGTCGATCTGGTGAGCAAAAAATCGACAGTGTCATCTTTGTCTCCCAGTCTTTATCACCCAATATCACAAGACTACCATCCGCTAGCTCTTTGCTCACACTGCCCTCAGGCAACCACGCTATGCCGCTGCCAGCCAATGCTCTTCGTTTAAGAGTCTCGGTAAGTGCATCAACATAATGCGTAATTAGGGGTGGTTTGCGTTTGCCAATGAGTTGGTCGACCACCATGCCGAGGAAAGTTGAGGGATCATAACTAAGATATGGAATGGGGACGGTACTGGTTTCGCTTAACTCCCAGCCTTGTTCAGCGGCAGCCTTTCGATTTGCAACCGGAATCAGTCGCTCCTTACCAATATCTTTACGCTGATAGGCGTTCTCATCAAACAGTGGCGCAACCACATTATGCCGATAGTAGAGTAAAAACTCACAGGCTCCTTCACTAAAAAGCTGGCAGCAAGTGCGAAGGTGACGAGAATAAACTCGGACTTTTAGCTCAGGAAGTTGATGCTGTAACAGCTCTATCCTCTCGGAGAGATAATTAACCGAGATGGTGTGTAGCACAGCGATGCGGACAAATGCATTCTGGCCGCTTTCCAACTCTCGGATAGATTGTCGCGTATCTCGTAATTTCGATATCGTTTCTTGGGCCACGGGCAAAAGCTGTAATCCCGCATTGGAGAGCTTAACCGGATAGGTTGAGCGCTCTACTACTGGCGTGCCTAGCCAGTTTTCTAGCGACTTAATCCGCCTAGAAAAAGCCGGTTGGGTGACGTTGCGCTCATCCGCGGCTCGGGTAAAATTGAGGTTTCTGGCTAAACAAATAAAATCCTCAAGCCATACGGTATCCATTAGTTCTCCAATAATTATATGCCGTTACACAATATCCGGCATGATGACGTATTTTTAATAACTATACCCGTGGTGCATTTGGATAAATAGGAAAAGTTGCTCACAAGCTCTTAAC
>CAKMZF010000201.1 GCA_929200405.1 uncultured Gammaproteobacteria bacterium
TTTTTTGAAATATCTGCTCTCTTGCCCAAATTAGCGGAATCGGATTTTGATCAACTCTTTCAGCTGTTGGCCTATCTGAGTCTTTCGAATCTATAGGACTTTGTTCTACATTATCTGCCAAAGTAACGCTAATAGGCATGGCGGCTTTTTTACCATTCACTAGCCCATTGATGGTGACATTGTACTCTCCTCCTTGTTTGTATCTCGCAAATACCCGAGTCGTACCACCGATAAATAAATCAGGAATTTTTGCAGGAGTCTGCTCAGTGATCGCTAAATCCCCCCAATCAATACTGATATCAGTCAATAATGGGGATTTGATTGATTGAGCAAAGTTTTTTGCAACTTCCGTGGCATTTTCCCCAGTTTCTACAAACCTAGAATATCCTCTGCCCTCTGCAGCCATCCCATCTAAAAGAAAGCGGTTTACACCATCACCAATACCAAATGCGTATACTCGCGCATTCCCTATTCTTTGATGCACCGTGCGTATAACACTACGATCATCACCTATATAGCCATCGGATAAAAATACCACTATGCGCAGAGTATCGCTAATTTGAGGCATATCAAATGCCGTGTTAATTGCTTGGTCAATCTGAGTACCTCCACCAGCATAGAGTTGATTGACAAACTTAAGCCCTTGGCCAATATTTCTCGGTGTTGCTAAAACTGGCAGCTCTGAAAACTGAGAGCTATTATCCGAAAACCGTAATATCCGAAAATAGTCCGTTTCACGCAACCCGCGCAACGCTTCTGTCATAAACACTTTACTGGTGTCCATCGGCGCACCCGACATGGAGCCAGACGTATCCAAAACAAAAACTATCTCTCTTTTCATCATCGCGCTATCCTCAACTGGCACTTTTGGCGGCTCAACCATCAACGACATAAAGCCACCTCGCTCATCATAATGTGACAGCAAACCTGCCTCTATGGCGGTATCAGCACCTAGGCTATATCGCAAAACAAAGTCTTTATTATCAATTACCTTACCTTGCTGTAGAGTAATCTCTTTCTCAAATTCATCGCCAACAACTTCCAACGCATGCGTGCTACTGCTAACCTGACCTATAGACAGAGAGGATTTTAAGCGCAGCTGCAATTTAACACGCTCTTGCTCTATAGAGTCTGGAGCAGTCATTCCTATCACTGAGGGATATGCCGGTACTTTGTCAATAAACCATCCATTTTGCTGTATTTGATCTCTCTTATGATTTTTGTTTCTCGCCACATCTTTCTCGGTAGTACCTGCCTCATCGGAAATCTTCGCGCTATCTGATGATTCCGGTATCGCAATACCCGGCTCATTTCTTCGGTTTTTTATAGCACCTTCATATCGCGGCCCAACTATCATGGGAATGACTAACTCATAGGCATCATCTATCTTAGGAATACTTTGGGTATAGCTTAGGGTAATATTGGTCGTGCTGTTAGGCATAAGATTCGCCATATTTTGAGTAAACATATTAGGTCGATGTTGCACCAACATAGCTGCCGCTTTACCCTCTTTTTTGGCTGTTTCAAAGCCGGTTTTTGCCTTTTCCTTGGGCATTATTTTGGCTTTGATAATTTCATCGCCACTCTGCATCTCCATCGCATAAATCGCGGCTTTCTGGTTTAAAGGGAAGAGATACGTAGCATTCAGCACTGAATCTGTGGGGTTCAAAAATGTTTGTTGCAAAGTAACTGTCGCGATATCACCAGCAATATCGACATCATAATCAGAGCTAAGCAATGGAAAGCTAACGAGCTTATCTTTCAAAATAGCCTGCATCTCACCTGCTACCTCCTGTTTTTCTTGCGCTAAAGATTCATGCACTTGAATTCCTGCTTGAGCAGAAGACAAAACACAGCCAGCTACCACTACACTGCTACCCCAAGACACCAAATGCCTTGAAGTAAATAACGATTGTATGATTGATTTCATAACGACTCCTATTGATATTTCAATATTTAAAACTCGGCAACATCGACTTACAAAGCCATGACCGAGAAAGTAGGTTTAGACAATGAGCTAAATGAGCTTTCCGCAGCGTTTTGGTTTGGCATCAAAAACACTCCGACTTCTTGTTTGTCATTTAGATCAGGCTGTTGTGATTGCTGCACAACACTCGAACGCGAAGGCACCGAACTAGATTTCAAATCAAGCGCTGCAACAATAGCGGACTCATACTCACTCCTATCTACAGAAGGAAGATGCCAAGGGGTAATGCGTTGCACACTTGCCCACTGACCGCTAGGATTTTTTAACCAGTGCCAAATAACCTCAGCAACATTAGAGCTAACAAATCCATCGGTAGAAAAAAAGCTGGTGGCTATATGCCATCTTTCACCTGTTGAACCAATCGCTTCATACAAAGCCGTTGGCACAGGGTCAAAGCGAGTACCTAAAAACCTAACCTCATAGCCTAACCCTCTCAGACAATCTGCTGGAGAATGTAAATGCCTTAGGGGTGAGCTAGTCTGCACTACTGTGAGTGCCAAAGGACCAAATAATGATTTCTGCGCATGTCCCCCGAACTGAGAAAAATATTGCTGCTCTATTGG
>CAKMZF010000202.1 GCA_929200405.1 uncultured Gammaproteobacteria bacterium
TTAAGCTTGCTTTTTAGGCGCAGTTCAATGGTTTGGTCGTTGATTTGAGTGCCGATATCTCTGCGATCATGGATGACTTTTGCTGCGGTGGCGGTTGCGCCTACGGCAAGCCATACACAACCGTGCATCTGTGTTGCCATAATAACAGCAAGGCTGCAGGCAAAAATAGAGTTGCGCTTTTTCATAGTAGAGTCTCCTTAAGTTTGCTAATATTGTTGATATGCATTTTTTATCCAATCGATTGTTAGAGTTGTTGCATTGCTTTTAGTCGAGAAAAAAAGTCTTCTCTTAGGTTCTGTCTTTATAAGGCAGCCGACAATTGTAATGACATCAAATCTGCAATCCGTATCAAATAAGTTATTCAGTTGTAAATATTCTTCGGCAGCCTTTATTATTTTTGCCTGTTTTTTGCTGCTTACGAACTCGCTTGGTTCGCCGTGCGTGATGGCTTTCCTGCCTTTTACCTCTACAAATAATAATGTGTTGCTATCTCTAGCGATAATGTCTATTTCACCAAACTTAGTTCTATAATTTTGGGTGACTATAATCGCTTTGTGTTTGCGTAAGTATGAGGCTGCTATTGCTTCGTAATTATCACCCAAAAATTTCATAAATTACCCATTCGTGACTTGATAAACAGGAGGGTGAGTCAATAATTTTGTTATACTGAGTCGTATGCGGTGAATATATGCCTTTGGCCAAGAAATAGAAATAAAGGGAAGCTTTTTGAAAAATGTAACTGAAAAGCCAGCAGGTGTATTGTGGGTAGTTGCAACCCCAATCGGTAATTTGCAGGACTTGTCTCCAAGAGCTGTGCAAGTGCTTAAAGATGTTGACTGGATAGCAGCAGAAGACACAAGGCATACAGGTGCATTGCTTACCCAGTTTGGTGTTAAAAACCGATTGATTTCATGCCATGAGCACAATGAAGCGACTCGATGGGTGGAGCTGTTAGAGCGTCTACGTAACGGAGAATCAGGTGCATTGGTTTCTGACGCTGGTACGCCACTTATTTCTGATCCTGGGTATGTGGTTGTTAAAGAAGTTAGAGCTGCAGGGATGACGGTTAAGGTGGTTCCTGGGCCATCTAGCATTACCGCTGCGCTATCAATATCGGGATTGCCTACTGATAGTTTTCGGTATGTTGGTTTTTTACCAGCCAAAAAACAGGCCAAGGCCAATGCTATTTCATTGATGATAGAGAGCGGAGAAACGACTGTGTTGCTGGAGTCTGTGCATCGAATTTTTTCTACATTGCAATTGTTGGATGAGCTGCTGCCTATGGGGTCAAAGGTTTTCTTGGGTAGAGAGTTGACGAAGCAATTTGAGGAGACTGTATTGCTTAAGGCTGGTGACTTGTCTGACTGGTTGGCTGCTGATGTTAATAGGCTTCGTGGTGAATATGTGCTTGCTGTTTCTTTTCTTGAGCGCGATATAGCTTCTAGTGATGAGAGATTGACAGAAGTATTGATATCTAGTTTTTTGAAGCAAGGGGTTTCGACAAAAGCCATAGCAGCGGGGCTCAGTGAAGCGTTGGAGTTAAATAAAAAAGCTCTATACCAGCAGGTGTTAGGCCTGCGAGATGTGAAATAATTAATTAATAGTTTCATTTCCATTTTGTGTGGATTTCTTTTTTAGTAGCAGTAGCTCAAGCTCGCTGATCTGATCGCCACTAATGGCATTCATTGAATCGTTGTAAGTATTTTGATCCCAGATTTCCAGTAACTCACCAAAGCCTTGAATGGTAATTTCTTTTTGAATGCCGATTTGATCGCTGAATGTTTTTGGCAAAGTAATGCGCCAGTTTTTGTCAGCCTGCACTTCAGTAAGGGCATTGGTGTAAATTTTTCTGAGTCGCCTCTCGGTTGGGTCTGTGTAACTTAGGGGCATTATTGTTTCTTGATAGAAGCGCTCCCACGTGCTCTTGGGTCTGAGAATGAAATTCTTTTCATAGCCAATAGTAATAAAAAATGTTCTCTCTTCACTTTCGGGAATTTGCGCAATCAAACTTGCAGGTAATGCTAAGCGAAGTTTGTCGTCAAGCTTGGCGTGCCAAAAGCCTTCGATACTCAGGGGGGGGAAGTTAGTGCTCATTATACGATCACTTGCGTATTATGGCAGGAGTCGGCAATTGCTAAAATTGCTTGAATTAATGTGCTTAATAGACCACACTACTCGACGCGAGCTGGCTATGCAGTCGCTATCACTAGTTGGTAGAGGAAAGTCCGGGCTCCACAGGGCGGAACGCCAGATAACATCTGGGAGGCGTGAGTCTACGGATAGTGCCACAGAAAATATACCGCCAACGATTGCTTGCAATTGTTGGTAAGGGTGAAATGGTGTGGTAAGAGCGCACCGCGCGGCTGGTAACAGGCGTGGCAGGGAAAACCCCGTTCGGAGCAAGGCCAAATAGAGACGCATTATCATGTGGCCCACATGGCGTCTGGGTAGGCTGCTTGAGCGTTTTGGTGACAAAACGCCTAGATAAATGACTGTGCTAGACAAAACCCGGCTTATCGGCCAGCTCGCAA
>CAKMZF010000203.1 GCA_929200405.1 uncultured Gammaproteobacteria bacterium
TTATCTATTGGTTTGAGGTATTGAGGCTAAGATAGTTGCGAAAAACCACAGAAAGGCGTAGTTTAGGCAACATTCATATTCCAGATTTTATTTGAATAATATGTTGAAAAGGTTCGATAAAAACTGGAATCAAAATGTTGATAGTAGAAATTATGGCAGTAAACATCAGATGACGAATATAATAATAGCAGACGATCATCCGCTTTTCCGACATGCCTTGCGAACCACAGTGGAGCCATTATTTGCAGACCACAAAATAGTAGAGTATGAAACCTTAGCAGAAACCCATGATGCACTAGATGCGAGAGAAACCTCCTTGCTATTTCTAGACCTACGCATGGCAGACAGTCAAGGCCTGTCAGGCTTGCTGTTGATAAAAAGCACCTATCCGCAGACGCCAGTGGTAGTCGTGTCCGCCAGTGAAGAGGCAAATACCGTCCGTGCTGCTATACAAGCAGGTGCGGCAGGGTATATCTTCAAGTCATTCTCACTAGAGCAAATAAAGCAGGCTGTTGAGACAGTGTTGCGTGGCGAAACATTTGTACCCAGTTCCGTTTCCAGCGCCATAACCGAAGTAGAGCAAACGGGATTAGACAATATCTCTCGTATCGCGACCTTGACGCCCGCACAGCTCAAAGTTTTTCGTTACATGTACGATGGCATGATGAACAAGCAGATAGCTTATGAAATGAGTATTTCAGAGGCTACCGTTAAGGCTCATGTGACAACCATGTTCCGTAAACTTGGGGTGAGAACACGAACGCAAGCTGTTGTTATGGGAGCAGATTTAGATGTTGAGAAACAACTGTCATAAATTTTTTTCATTATTGGGTTCGCTCTTTCATCTCAACTATTGATGACGTAGCGGTGCGTCATAGTTAGCGAAATGCCAAAACTTCCTAATCGCTATAGTTTTTAAAGGAGCATAAATGAGTAAAAAATTAATCTCAGTACTTTCTATATCAGCATTTTTATTCGGCTGTAAAAACTTTATAGAGCTAGACTATGAACCTGTTGAATTTAAAATTTCTGGTGAGGCAGTCGTCATGACCGGCGTTATTGACAGCGATACTGAGGAAACACTTAAAACCATAATAGATGAAAACTCCCAAATAACGACTATCGTGATGCAGAACGTTGAAGGGTCGGTAGATGATGAAGCGAATCTTATTCTTGCTCGTTATGTGAGGGAGAGTAGTCTAAACACTCATGTGCCAAAAGGTGGCTTGATAGCATCAGGGGGCACCGATTTATTTTTATCTGGTGTTACACGAACAGTAAGCTCAAATGCTAAGATTGGTGTGCATTCATGGGCAGATGGAAGTGGAAATGAAGGTGCAAAATTACCCAAAAACCATCCAGAACATAGTAAGTATCTTAACTACTATCGAACGATGGGTATTCCAGAGACGTTTTACTGGTTTACTCTTGAAGCAGCATCAAGTGATGATATGCATTGGATGAGTAATGAAGAACAAAAATTATATAAGATAACTACGCAGTAAATTATAGTAGTGTTAAATGTAAATTAGTACGTAAGTTCTGGTTACTTTATGAAAAGTAGCAGGAAAGAAAAATCTTTAAATCCCAGATGGTCGAGCCTGTCGCTAACCACCAATAAATGCATAACAAAACGGTCAAGCTTGACGTCTATTCCGTTGCTTGTTTATGTGGCGGTTGTTACGCTGCCACAACATAATCAACTACATAGCCGCAGCTTACCGCAGCGTTATATGAAATTTGTAATTGGAGATATGTAATGCGTTGGGTAGTTCTGTTTGATGATGCTCCGAAATGATGTAGCATTGAAAAGAAAGTAAGCAACAGCATGTCGATGCAAATAACACCACGCATTACGTCGCTGAACTTGGCGTTATAGCGCTCGATAAAATGGGATATGGATGATAATGGATAATATCGAAAAAGAGCTTTATCAAGCGGCAGTGGAGCTAGTCAAGGTTCGATACCCTTCAGATTGGGGTGGCGCTGCTGCTGTTAGAACAGAGTCAGGAAAGATATTAACAAGTATTGCTCCTGATATTAAAAATGATGCTCTTTCACTATGCATGGAGGTTGGAGCCTATTTAGAGGCGCACAAGCTTAATGAGCGAGTAACCCATTCATTATGTCTATGTCGTGAAAGCGAAAACGATGAGTTTCTAATCCTGTCACCATGTGGTGTTTGTCAGGAACGTCTTGTTTACTGGGGTGGGGATGTCAAAGCAGCAATTACGACTCCAGATAATGCATTGGTTTTCAAAACTATACGTGAATTAATGCCCCATCATTGGTCACTAGTAAATGGTAAATTGCTATAGCAAGTTACTTAAGAGTGATTCGCAACGCGTGGCATTTTTATTTATGTTGGTTTATGTGTTTTAAGGTATTGCGTTGCTCACATCTTAGCGCGGCGTTATATTTCGGAAACATTCAGTCACTTTGCCAGCAGTTTGTCAAAATCGCTGCCATGCTCCGCGGGATACTGATTATGAAGGAGGCTCATACAAGCTTTCTTCCGCCAAAGCG
>CAKMZF010000204.1 GCA_929200405.1 uncultured Gammaproteobacteria bacterium
GCTGTAAAAGTACCTTGTCTTCGCATTGATAAAGCAGGCGAGTCTACTTGGATGTACGAATCTTCTGATATCATCGCATTTTTAAAAAAAGAATTTCCATAGTCTACTTCTAGCTCTTTTCACAAATAGTTATATTCAGAAAATATAATAAATAAATTTCATATAACTATTATTGCGATATTATTATTCCTTCTCCAATATACGGTGTATTATCAGAAGACATTGTTCAGTACAAACAGAGACTAATCCGACTTTTGACTAATATTATCTCTAAGAAACAAAATCTTTCTTCAGCGAAGGCCGTCGCTGACTACTATCGCAACACACCATCGGCAAGACGTGCAGCCTTTGTTGCGATCTGCATAAGCTCTTTTCTGATGCCGTTTTCATTAACCGCGACATTAATCGCTATCCCTGCGATATCAGCAGACTTACATGTCAGTGCGACATTGGTCAGTTGGATAGCCGCGTCCTTTATCTTAAGCAATCTTATCGCTTTGCTGCCTTCAGGCAGAGTGGCAGATTCACGAGGTCGAAAGCGTGTTCATATCACCGGTGCTTGCATCTTCTTTTGCAGCTGTGTGCTTGCTGCTAGGGCTTCTTCTATTGAGTTCCTATTGTTTTATCGGGTTCTGCAAGGCATTGGAGCTGCGCTGTCTTTTAGCACTGGTATGGCGATTATAGGCAGTATTTATAAAGAAAAAGGCCGAGCCAGTGCGATAGGTTGGATCGTGTCAGCAGTGTATTTAGGCATGGCTTGTGGGCCTTCTTTGGGTGGCTGGTTAACCGAGCTTTTTGGTTGGCGTTCTGTGTTTTATATGCCTCTGCCATTCACTTTAGTAAGCCTAACTTTGCTATTATTATTTGTAAAAGGCGAGTGGAAGAATGACAACGCAAGAGCTATCGACTGGTTAGGTGCCGCTATTTTCGGGCTTTGCAGCATAACGTTCTTTATTGCTATGAATTATCTACCTCGTAGCATTTCGTGGGTTTCTCTACTATTCATGCTGATATTTCTACGAATATTTATTCGCCATAGCGAGCGTATTACAGCACCATTAATCAATTTTCGCCTGCTTTGGAAGAATCAAAAATTCAGTCGGGCATTGCTCGCCGCTATCGCCATGTATGGTGGCTATTTTGGCATGGCTTTCTTCCTCAGCTTATATCTGCAATATAACCGTGGCTTTACAGCTGCTGATGCCGGAAAATTAATTATGATTCAGGCAATCTGCATGATGTTTATAGCACCATTGGCTGGAAAACTCGCTGAGAAAGTGCGCCCTAGTCTGCTATCTGGCATCGGTTCTTTATCAGCTGCCTTCGGCTGTGCCTTATTGTTGTTCCTATCCAATACCACCCCTATCTGGGTTATCCAACTATTTATGGTTTTTCAGGGAATAGGGTTTGGATTTTTCTCAACGCCCAACAGCGAGACTGCTCTGGGCTCAGTGGAAGAAGCAAACCTTGGAATTAGCTCGGCATTGCTAAACTGGGGCAGGCTAATGGGGCAGCTGATTAGTTCAGCGATTGTGGCCTTATTAACCACCAATACCATTGGCAGCGATAAGATAGAAGAAGCGCATTTTCAATCTTTGCTAATAATCACAAGGATAGATATTGTGATAGCCATGTTGCTAATGTTGGTTGCAGCATGGCTGTCTTCTAGCATTTACCGACAGTTTCCACCACGTCAGGACATTACCTCTAAAGCACCGGAGACTGTTAGTTCAGGGGGTTAAACACCGCCCATCATCATATATTTGATTTCCATATATTCGTCCATGCCATATTTAGAGCCTTCACGACCAAGGCCTGAACTTTTAACGCCGCCAAATGGGGCGACCTCGGTGGATAAGATGCCACTGTTACTACAAACCATGCCATATTCTAAACCTTCTGATACTCGCCAAACCCTGCCGATATCTCTGGTATAGAAATAAGCCGCCAAACCATACTCGGTATCGTTAGCCATTTGAATGGCTTCCGCTTCATCGCTAAACTTGAAAAGCGGCGACACAGGGCCAAATATCTCTTCGGTAGCCACACGCATAGATGGGGTAACATCTGCCAGTACTGTTGGGGTATAAAAGTTCTCGCCCATTTCATGGCGCTTGCCACCATCTCCTACCAGCTTAGCGCCGTGGCTTAGAGCATCCGCAACTAACGAGTCCACTTTCTCCACTGCCGCAACATTAATTAAGGGTCCTTGATTCACTCCGTCAGTCATCCCATTACCCACTTTTAACTTTGCAACAGCCGCCGCTAACTTCTCTGCAAAGGCATCGTAAACACCAGCCTGCACCAAAAAGCGGTTGGTGCAAACACAGGTTTGACCTGCATTGCGATATTTTGAAATCATAGCGCCTTCTACGGCAGCATCTAAATCGGCATCATCAAAGACAATAAATGGTGCATTACCACCTAACTCTAATGAGAGCTTTTTCAAAGTGCTAGCACTTTGCTGCATAAGCAACTT
>CAKMZF010000205.1 GCA_929200405.1 uncultured Gammaproteobacteria bacterium
AATAGAGATTCCCAAGGCTTATGCGACATTTCAGGAGAGAGGACGTCAGCTATTTCTGGACTCATTTCTTTCAATTTTTCGAGGGTTTTTAATCCTAGTAGCTCTGCTTTCGCCTGTATTTTTTCCTTTACGTCATCAAGTTCTGCTTGCAATTGGCTTATTGCAGTTTTAGTAATAGCCTTTAAAGGATCTTGTACTTCTTTATCTGAATCCTTATTAGCTCTATCTGATTGAAAAATAAAAAACAGGGGTAAATCCAGCTTTAGAGACTCCCAAATCTTTTTCCCGTCTTCCTTGTCAATAGGAACATCAATTTCAGATAAATCATCTACAACCTCAACATCGTAAATTGCTTGCCTAATAGATGAGCTTTTGTTTCTCTTTACTTCGTCAACATCAAGTTTATCCACATAATTTATTAATAACTTTTTGAGATCTGCAATCTTCATTGAAATCAATGGATTTTCAAATTTTGTTGGGTAATTAGCTACAAGGTAAGTTTTTAGCGATGCGGTTGTGAGCTTATCTTTTGAGCAATCCCAAACTTTTTTACAGACAGGTGATTATAAGAATCAAGTAAATATTCTTTATTTAAGTCTGTTGGAACAGTATCAATTGTATATTCTTTATTTTCAGGCCTAAAACTCACTTGAATAGCCATATATTGTTCATCTGCTGCATGAACATTATGATCATCAATATCTATTTTTACCGTTTCATTATTGAAGAATATTTCTAAAGCTTCAAGGATTGTTGACTTTCCAACATCATTCTTACCAATGATGACATTGAAATTTTCATCAAATTCAACACTTACATTTCTGTAACCACGGAAATTAGTTAGTTCTAGCTTAGAGATTTTCAATTAAGTACTCCTTTACTTGATAAGTACGCTAGCACATACGCCGCCAGAAAGGGGCGAAAAACCAGAGCGAAGCGGCTGTATTTTGGTCCCTCTGGCTGGCCTTGTTAACTGTAGAAGTCGAATTACTACCACTCTCTAGTAGCAATGACATCTTCGATATCCACGCTGTCGAAGCCATAAGTGCGGACGACAAACTCAAAGTTCTCTGCCATAACCTCCCTCGCTTCAGTTTCAAGCTCACTATCATTATCTTCGAACTCGTCCTCTAGCTCATTGATGCGCTTTGTTGCTGCATGGGTTAGCAGCAACAAAGCTCCTGTATCTTCCGGTTTTTCTAATTCAATGCTTTCGCATAGATCGATCAGTATGCCTTTTACCTTATCTACGAGGAAGTCTGGAAAATATCCATCGCTGTACATACCACGGAGAAAGTCGTAGCTCTGAATTTTTTCGTTTGAAATTGGCATTGGATTTCCTTATTCGTGGACAGTTAACGCCGTTTTCAGGTGTGCCGTAGGCGTCACCTGGAAAACTTTGTTATGTTTCGGATAATTTGATTACCCACTGTTTCTGAGCTGCACTCTCGGGCGCTAACTCACCTCTAGATTTAGTGATTAACTCAAATGAGTCTTGGGGTGTAACACCAAGCCTTGCAGCTAATAAGCTGAGAATCATGGATGAACGCCCGACACCACCACGACAGTGAAATACTATTTTGCTCTTTTGCTTTTGTAGATTTTCCAATGCATCTATGAATTTCAGAGTTTCTATATCTGAATCTGCAACTTCATCTCTGATTGGATAATTAAAATATGAAATATCGTATTTCTCACAAATCGCTTTTTCACCATCAAGGCAAAGCTCTGACTGTTCTTTCTGAGTAAGCATGGATATAACAGCTTCATAGCCTTGTTCTTTAACTTCTTTAATATTTTTCTCTAATTGCTCACCACCTTTTGGGTGCGGCATTATTGAAAAGCGTCCATTACATAGATCTTTGATTTCGTATATTGGAGTTAACACTGACTTCTCCAGAGAAACATAACGCCAACGTAACGCGACGATTGAACTGTGCTTTTTTTTGTGGGACAAGGAGCGCAGCGACCCCACAAAAAAGGCCACAGTTCAATTGGTCGCGTTCACGTTCTTGTTATGACTGTTTTCATCTTCTGCGAACTCTTTTAGCTTTTTTACTATGCCCGGCTGGAATTCCAAATAGAAATAGTTTGAGTCAGTAGATATTGTATAAAGACAATTTTTATTTACGAAAGCGTCTTGATAGGTTTTGAACCTTGCAGAATCGTTCTCAATTTCCTTTCTTCGGGCTTCATCTACCTTTCTTGCTTCACCTTTGTCAGAATAGCACGCCTTGCCTAGATAGAACCTGGGATAATAGGCAGGCCCCTCTCCCGGTACCTTTTTAATTCTTTTAATATATTTGTATCCATTTCTAGATGCGATCTTATAACCCCAGCTTTTAACAACGTCTAGTGGAACAAAAAACTCTTCCTCCGCTACTGTATATAAGGGAAGCATCAATATTAATAAGGCACAGACTTTATTCATGATTTCAGTTTAGTTTGATGTTGTTTTTACGGTGTCATAACGC
>CAKMZF010000206.1 GCA_929200405.1 uncultured Gammaproteobacteria bacterium
GCATTGGGTTGAGATATGGTTTTTAAAGCATAAAATAAGGACTAAGAAGCCCTTTATTTATGAGTCTTTGTTAGCTTTTTTTAACTATTGATTAGATTTATATACGCTTCAGCATCTAATAAATGATCTGTTGAACCCGTGATTTTTAATTTATACAGCCAGCCACCCTCATGTGGGGCTTGATTAATTGTCTCCGGCTCATCCACTAAGGCTTCGTTGATTTCTACAACCTCACCATCAATAGGACTATAAACATCCGATGCTGCTTTCACAGACTCTACAACGGCACTATTATCTCCTTTGACTAAAACAGTACCAATTTCTGGCAACTCAACAAAAACTAAATCACCTAATTGGTCTTGAGCGTGGTCAGTAATACCTATGGTGGCCACGTCTCCGTCAATCATAACCCATTCATGCGACTCATCATATAATCTATCGGTAGGGATAGTGCTCATATTTGCTCCTGCTATTTCTTCATAATTTAGTTCATTCTCAGCAAATCTTTGTATAGACTTGCCTTCTCGATAAAGTGAGACAGAATAACATGTTTTGATTTTATTGCCGCTATTTTATCACAATCTATAATGACACTTTTTAATCGATTAACTAAGTATTGCAAATGTACAAACGCCGATCTAATTTATTGACCACTGAGGACAGTGATAATCCAGAAGGTGATCCGTTACGACTCCCTTTAACTAAAGCCGAGTTAAAACAAGAAAGAATCGGTAATAAACTGCTAGCTATCGATACAACGGCAAAAATTTTATCTACTTTACAAGAAGTTGAGAACACACATCTCATCAATAGCATTCGCGCTTCTGATTTACCACCTATTGACAAGCTATATCAATGGGCTGCATCTAAGCCTTTTTTCAAACAAGTTAGACGAGAGCTAAAACTACTCAATAGTCGACAGGAAATGCTATTTTTTGTATTAGCCCTCTTTATAATGGGAACCGGTGCGTTTAGTTCTTGGCAGCTCTTGCAACCGAATGAGTTGGGTCATATCAATATATTTTGGTGGTTAGGGTTATTTTTAGGCATTCCAATCTTGTCACTATTTATTTGGTTGCTCAGTTTTTTGTGGCCTTCAGAGCGCATGAGCTTTCTGGGCAGTTGGCTATTAGATGCCTCTATGAATCTCAATGCATGGATAAGTCGTTTAGCCAACCGCTCCACAACCGCCACTCATGCGTCAGCAAGTCTAATTGGCTTCTTACAATATCGAGGCATCAGCGCTTGGTACTCAGCGTTATTAACTCATGCTTTTTGGTTGCTTTATCTGCTTGGCGGCACTTTAGCGCTCATCCTCACCGTCAGTTTTGAGCACTTAATTTTTGTATGGCAAACCAGCTGGCTATCCTCTGAGATCTATCAAGCTGTCATTAGTAAAATAGCTTACTTACCTTCTTTAATCGGTTTCTCCGCACCCTCTGAAGAATTAATTAATTATAGTCAATGGCAAGGTTCTGGTGGTACCGCAAGGGCTTCTAAGGAGTGGGCCTCATTTATGATTGGCTGCGCTCTCATCTATGGGTTAGCACCTCGCTTTATACTTTGGTTGCTCTGCCAGTTTTGCTTAAACCTGAGAATAAAGCAGGTACAGCTAGATCATGCCAATCCATTTTATGGAAAATATGTCAAATTACTCACCCCAAAAGCACATACTTCCTCTGGAAAGACCATTCTTTCGGACTCAAACAATCCAGTTGCCATCATCCGAGCTCCATTAGGCAATGCAGACATGCCGATACAATGGGTTCGCTATGAAACCATGGCGACCAATCCCTTTAGTCTGCGAAAGGCGCACCCGAATAGCGTTTTACTAATTGATGTTGATGATATTGATAGTCACGATATGGCGATCAGATCATCTAGTGTACTGACTACTGAGGACACCTATTGCATCTGTGTCGGTGTAAATATCACCCAAGCCCCAGATAAAAGTTTTCAACAGTTTTTAAAACGTCTCGTAAACAGCATATCAATACGTTTAATAGTAGTATTAACAGGCATAGAAATCTTAAAAGCTAGAGGCGAAGAAAAAGATCTGGCACAAAGGGTCAACCAATGGACAGAATATGCTACATTAGCACATATTCATCATAAAGATTGCATAACCTTAGAGATCAATAACGAGCAAATGAAAGAAACTTTTGCCAATTATTTTCATAACGTCACAGCTACAGACAGCTAATAACCTCTGAATGAACACCCAAACCCAGCACTCTAGAATCTCTGAAGTTGGTAATAAAACCGAGCTCAATATTGCGGTGGTTGGTCACACTAATGTTGGCAAAACATCTCTACTCCGTACATTAGTGAGAAATCAGCTATTTGGTGAGGTTGACAATTATGGTGGCACTACCAAAAAAGTTGCTACCAACACCAGCTATTTTAACTACAGAAACACTCGCTACAGCATTAGCTATTTAGACACACCAGGCATGGACAGCAC
>CAKMZF010000207.1 GCA_929200405.1 uncultured Gammaproteobacteria bacterium
TATCAATAGGTATTGGTGAAACATCAGGTTCGATAAAATCAGCTCTCGCAGGCTCCGAGAAAAGTAACTCAGCTGAGTAATGAGACAGCATAATACTGGAGTCCAACAAAGAAGGATTTTGATCAATAAAACTATCGGCAGATTCTGCTTGGGTCGTACTCTGCATAAAATGATTCACGGCAAGCAACCAAGCTTTGGTTAAAGTTTCATGGTATTTTGCGTCAGGATCGATTCCTGCATGTTTTAGCAAGCCTAATAACGCAGCTTTCATCTGCACTATAGCGACATCTGGATTATTCTCTGTCAAATAGACATAAGCCAATCGCACATGGGCACGATGATCAAAATCAGGGATTGAAAAGTCACAACTTTCAATTTGCTGCTTAAACAAAATATCATCTTCGGAAAGTAAAAGCGCCATACGTTTTCCTTAAATTAAGTGTGTGATGAGCATCATCAAATTAAGCTTTTAAACATAATATTATATAATATAAGCAGGACTAGCCTGACCACCCTGAAACATTTCGTCAGAAAATTCAAAACCTACTTTTTGATAAAAATTGACCGCAGTCATATTACAGCTATCTACCGTTAAATATAGACTATCAAACGTAAGGTAATGCTCTTGAAGGTAAGAAAATAATGCTTTCATTGCATGGCTGCCTATCCCTTTGCCCTGACTATTTATATCCAACGCTAAAGCTCTTAGCCCAATGCTTCGCTCCGAACAGGACTTGATCGTATCAGCATAAGCCAAATCTAATTTAAAAAAACCAACAATCTCATTATCATATTTAATCACATATAAGTGCATGGTCACGCTTGCAGTTGACAGAAAAACTTTGGCAGTACCAGCATAAGCTATTTGCTCCTCACTCAACCGAACTCTTAACACACCGCTGATATCTGACTCTGATAATCGAGAAATTTTTAGCATAATAACTCTTTATAACCAGACCATGCCATCGTAAGGGTTATGCTTTAATGATTTAATTCTCTCAGCTAAACCACCGACATGAACCTCTAGGCGGTGACCATCAGGATCTAAAATATAAAGTGATTGCCCTTCACTGCTATTGTCCTTCCATTGCACTACATCACTGGCAGCAATTGCTTCCGAAAAAAGTGTAAAATCAGTAGCTGAGATACCAAAAGCAATATGGCTATAATCAGCAGCCGGGCTAGGTTTATCAACAGTCAAACAAACCCACAGTTTCCCCACGGTAAGATACGCTCCGGTATGCCATTTTACATGGCCGGTGAATCCTAATCTATCTATATAAAATGCAAGAGATCTCTCTAAATCACTGACTGCTATGGTGATATGATTCAATCCTGTAATCACTTTTCCCTCTTGCCCTCTAACTATTCACTAGAACTTCCCCAGCCTATATTCTCCTGAATTGCCCTCTGTAACAACGACCAATTGAGCAAAGAATTCTGATACTCCCCTGCTCTGCCACTAAGGCTTATACCATAAGACTGCAATCGATAAGCCAGAATAGCATAGAAAGCATCAACGATTGTCGGATGAGAGAACATAAACTCTCCCTGTGCTTGTGCAAATATCACCTCAATGCGCTCAACTTCCTGATTAATAGCTGCGCTGCGCACAACAGGCTTTACTGGCTCCATTGTCACTGGACAAGCTTCTCGTAAACTGTAGAAACCGGCATGTAACTCACTAACGAGACTTCTGGCAACAGCACGTTGCATTTTTGACTCCGGGTAAAGCGCCCCATCACTTATCTCATTAAGATACTCTGCTATAGCAAGCGAGTCTGAGATAACGGTATCATCAACAACCAACGCAGGCACTAACCCACTATTGGTCGCCGCGATTAAACGCTGTTTATGACCCATTCCAGACAGAGGCAACACATCGGTTGCTACTTCGACATCAGCAAGCTGTGCACAAATCCATACTCGCAATGACCAAGTAGAATTAAATCCCACATATAATTTCATGTACTCTCCTTTAGTCTTTAACAATACCCACACGCCTCGACAGCATCTGCTTATAGTCCGGCTTCAACCATTTCTTTAATTTTGCGTGCTTTCACAAAATGATCTAACTCATGCGTTTGTATCCACCAAGTCGCTGCTTCCATTAATAATGCTGGGTCATCATTTTTATTGGCGAAAAAAGCATAAAATGACAAACCGACATTATCCCCTCTACTGGAAATCTTTTGATTGCATACTGCAATGATTTTTGATCTTAACGAATCTCTCATACCATCTCTCTCTGTGATCAGCATATAAGACAGACAGCTCCGATTATGCTAACGTAAACCCACAACAATTAATCTAACAATTACAAAAATATGGCATTTAAACTTAATATCACCAAGTTCGTATTACTATTATTTTTCAGCGTAAATGCTTCGGCAATAGAGTTTACGCTTGATCTTGGCTTATATGACAAAAAACTCAAT
>CAKMZF010000208.1 GCA_929200405.1 uncultured Gammaproteobacteria bacterium
GTCTTGTTTTCATTATTTGTCATTTTTTTTGGTGGTGCAGTCTTGGCGACAGTTGCGTTATTTCTGCGACAGGCTCTGCCCATTGCTTATATCGTTTTGGGGGTGATAGCTGGTAGTCATGGCTTGGGCTTGGTTACGGATACTGTGCTGCTAGAGCATATCGCCAGTATTGGGATATTATTTCTGCTGTTTTTACTGGGCTTAGATTTGTCACCCAATGAATTGATACACCTGTTTAAGCAGACAGCTATTGTGACGATTATTATCGCTGTCATGCTAACGCTTATCAGCTTTGGCATAGTCTATTCTCTAGGCATGTCTGCTAGAGAGAGTTTGATTATTGGCATGGCGTTGTCTTTTTCTAGCTCTATTATCGGCTTGAAGTTACTGCCAACGACTACGTTGCATCATCAACATGTGGGCAAAATGATGATCAGTATTCTACTGCTACAAGATTTGATCGCGATTTTGTTCCTAGTGATTCTGGAGTTTTCAGGTGGTGAAGGGGGTATTGTGAATATCTTGACGGTAACCTTGGGTCTGCCATTATTAATTGCAGCGGCAATCTTGTTAGATAGATATCTACTGCTGCCACTGGTGCAGCGATTTGACAAGATTAGAGAGTACATTTTTGTGCTAACCATTGGCTGGTGTTTGGGCATATCTGAGCTGGCATATTTGATGGGGCTATCACATGAGATGGGTGCGTTTATTGCAGGGGTGGCAATGGCAACAAGCCCTATCGCGCAATACATTGCCGAAGCACTGCGGCCCTTACGAGACTTCTTTTTGATCGTGTTTTTCTTTGCGCTAGGCGCAGGCCTAAACTTGCTGGCAATACCACCACTAATCATTCCTGTTGCCGTCTTGGCGGTAGTGCTGTTGTTTGCTAAGCCATTGTTGTATCGCTGGTCGTTGCAATGGGTTGGCGAAGAAAAGCACATTGCTAAAAATGTCGGTGTCCGTTTGGGGCAATCCTCAGAGTTTGGGTTATTAATCGCAATATTAGCCTTGAAGCTCAACCTAATTAGCGAAGATGCCAGCATGATTATACAGCTCGTCGTGATCGTGACCTTTGTGGTGTCAACATATTACGTAGTAATGAACTACCCCTCACCGGTTGCTGTGAGTGATGAGCTGCGCAGAGATTAGTGAGTAAGGTAAAAGCAAAGCAGCGAGAGAAATAATGGCTGATACGGCAATAGTCTGGTTTCGACGAGACTTACGATTAGCAGATAATCCTGCATTAACACATGCCTTGGCGCATCACCAGCGAGTGGTATTAGTCTATATTCATGCACCAGAAGAGGAGTCACCATGGCAACCGGGTGGTGCTAGTCTTTGGTGGTTGCAACAGAGTTTAGCTAACTTGAAGAACCAAATAGAGCGGCTAGGCGGAGCGTTACAGATACTTCAAGGGGAAACCGATGCGGTAATTAGCGAATTGATTCAAGCATTTGAGATATCTGCCGTATACTGGAATCGATTATATGATACCCAAACAATCATCAGAGATAAGGCGCTTAAAGCAGCTTTACACAGGCAAAATATTATAACCAAGTCGTTTGCAAGCTATCTATTAATAGAGCCTTGGCAGATAAGTAACCAGCAAGGCAATCCTTATCAGGTTTTTACCCCGTTTAGCCGTCAGATCAGAGCTAAGCTTCAGGGGTTAGCATCACCATTTCCAGCTCCTACAGATTTGCAAAAAGCCAAACAGCTAGGGCTTTCCCAGCAGACGGAGGTGGTTGATATTGAGAGCCTGCCATGGATGCAAGCGCTTCCTCAAAGCAAACCTTGGTATGAAAAATTGCAGAATCATTGGCAGCCGGGCGAGAAATCTGGATATCAACGATTGGAAAAATTTATTTCAGATGAGATTAAGCAATATCCGGAAATGCGAGATTGCCCTAGCAAATCGGAGGCGACCTCAAATTTATCACCGTATTTACATTACGGAGAAATAACGCCAAAGCAAGTTTGGTTTGCCGTAGGTAACTACTATGGTGGTGAGTTGAGTGAGCAAGCTGAACAGTTCATTCGGCAAGTCATATGGCGTGACTTTTCGCACCATATTTTATTTCACTATCCCACATTAGATAGGGAGCCGAAGCAGAGTAAATTTACCAATATGCAGTGGCGAGACGACCCAGATAATCATCAGTTGCAACGATGGCAAAACGGACAGACCGGTATTCCTATTGTTGATGCTGGCATGAGAGAGCTATGGCAAACCGGTATTATGCACAATAGAGTGCGCATGTTAGTTGCTAGTTTTCTGACCAAAAATCTCAGACTACATTGGCGCTATGGCGCTCGATGGTTTTGGGATACCTTAGTCGATGCTAATCTCGCTAATAACAGTCAGGGCTGGCAGTGGACAGCAGGCTGTGGCACCGATGC
>CAKMZF010000209.1 GCA_929200405.1 uncultured Gammaproteobacteria bacterium
TTTTGGCTACAGTTTTGGTTGTAACCTCCGGAAAGGGCGGCGTTGGTAAAACAACGACAAGCGCCAGTATATCCACAGGCCTAGCAATGGCCGGCAAAAAAACCGTTGTTATTGATTTTGATGTAGGATTAAGAAACCTAGATTTAATCATGGGCGTAGAGCGCAGAGTTGTCTATGATTTTGTCAACGTGATCACTGGCGAAGCCAGCCTTAAACAGGCACTCATCAGAGACAAACGACACGACAACCTCTATATTCTTGCTGCCTCACAAACGCGAGACAAAGACGCTCTTACCCAAGAGGGCGTTGAAAAAGTAATGAACGAGCTCAAGGAAGACTTTGACTATATCATCTGTGACTCCCCTGCTGGTATTGAGCACGGCGCACATATGGCAATGTACTTTGCCGATGAAGCTTTAGTCGTTACCAACCCTGAAGTCTCATCAGTCCGAGATTCTGATCGCATTCTAGGGCTAATGGATAGCAAAACTGTCAAAGCCCAGAACGGTGAAAAGATTGAAACTTATCTAGTTGTAACCCGCTACAATCCAGAACGAGTAGAAACAGGCGAAATGCTACTAGTAGAAGATATCGTAGACTTGTTGAATATACCTTTGGTCGGCGTAATTCCAGAGAGCAACACCGTTCTCAACGCCTCTAACGAAGGTGTACCGGTTATCTTAAATAACGACACCAATGCCGGACAAGCTTATGATGATCTCGTAGCTAGACTGCTAGGTGAGGAACGAGAAATGAGATTTTTAACAACCCAGAAAAAAAGCTTCTTCAAGCGAATTCTAGGAGGCTAAACCGATGCGTTGGTTAGACATAATACGTGGCAATCAGAAACCCAATGATTCCGCCAAAAAAGCAAAAGAAAGACTGCAACTGATAGTCAGCAGAACAGGCGAAGGCAACCATAGTGGCGCCCTTCGTAAAATGGAAATTGAATTGCTAGAAGTCGTTCGTAAATACTTCCCAGTAGAACAAGATCAAGTAAAAGTTTCCCTAGATCACGAAGGCGATCTTGAAGTATTAGAATTGAATATTACCCTTCAAGATTCATAATTATTTGACATAATTAGCTCTAATGATTCGCCTAGACAAATGGTTATGGGCAGCGCGACAATACAAAACGCGCTCCATAGCCAGTGATGCGATCAAAAATGGCAAAGTTCGTGTAAATGATATTAGAGTCAAAGCCTCCAAGACTGTAGCCATTGGAGACAAGATATCCATCAACAAAGGGCAAGGTCACGAAACAATTGTAGAAGTCCTACGGTTAAGTGATAAACGCGCAAGCTATGCCATTGCCTCCCAACTCTATAAAGAAACTGCAGAAAGCCTAGAAAAGGCCAAATTAAGAAAGGCCGCACAGCTATCTGGTCTAATCAGCACTGCCAGCCCTAAAAAGCCTGATAAAAAGCAAAGGAGACAATTATTAGCCCTTCGTAAAGGCAGCTAACCGATCTCTCCCTCCCGTAGCTTTTTTAAAGTATCAATGTCCATATCACTGACATTAATTTCTACATCATAGCACTCAGAAAGTCTCGGAAATGCAGATACAAATAGCGCATCTGAGAGATATTTCATCAGGTATAAATTTATTAACTAGGCAGTGATCAGGATCACGGCAAAGAGACGATGTGAAAAAATCAAAAAAAAAGCTGAACTAGTAAGTTCAGCTTAACAACCACCAAAGGAGGAGATAGGAGAAATCATTAAATGATTTAAACGTAGTATAGAGAGATTGCTGCGCCGCGTCAACTCCTATTTTGACAAACATCCAACTTTTGTTGTTTTTTTAATACAGAGATACGTTTATCATTTCTACAACAACAAAATAAAAGACGCTAACAAACAATATTTTCATATATTTCACAATTTATTTCATTATTTTTATAAAAAATGCTTTTTTTATGTTTTATATAAACGATAATGAAGTAGTCAATTTACAGCATATTTTTATACAGAATCAATTCTCAACGCGGTTTTAAATGTAGTGAGTTATTTTTGTTGCGATGCAGCAATTTAACTAACATTAGAACTTCCTTTTTAACCCACTCTCTCTACTGAGCCTAGAATAACCGTTAGGTAAGAGTAGCATCTAATGAGTAAGATCTTGTAAGACTAATGGATTGATCTGGATACGATGAAGCATATGATTCATTATCTGAATTAAAAATTTCACAAAAAACTATGCTTAATTAGAACGAAGTAAATCCAATTTTAATCAGTTATTGATTGAAAATACATTGAATAATCATGTAAGTTGCAATGCACACAACACATCAAATTGTAGTGGCATACTAAATTTGGCCAGTTAATTAGAGGTGATAAACTCACTCTCA
>CAKMZF010000210.1 GCA_929200405.1 uncultured Gammaproteobacteria bacterium
GTTTGCTGTAGCGTAGCTTGGCCTATTTCATGCAGTCTAGTAGTCACCACGGCTATAGCGACCGCAGCTACCATACGTTGATTTTGCCACACTGGCGCAGCAACCACGGATAATCCTGTCTTCCACTCATCAATATTTGCCGCCCAACCTACTCGCTTTATCTGATAGACGCTCTCATTGAGTTTGCTTCTATTGGTAACCGTTTTTTCGGTATAACTGGGCAGTTCTTTATCAACTTTAATCGAATGCGGTGCGTATGCCATAAACAGTTTACCAACAGCTGTGGCGTGTATAGGGATAACCGAACCAACCTCAGGTGAGGCGCGCAGCATACCTCTGCCCTCTACTTTATCCATTACCACTAATTGCCCTGCCCGGGAACCTATCAAAAAACAGGTTTCACCTAGCTTATTGACCGCTTCTTCTAGTGGCGCTCTTGATAGGGTGACCAGCGGCTCTCTTTCTAAAACGCCTAATCCCAAGGCAACCAATGCAAAGCCTGGCCGGTACATACCTCGCTCATCTTGCTCAACCAAGCCATGGTCGACCAATGCACTCAACTGTCGGTGTACCGAAGATTTTGGCATTCCCATTTTCTCGGCAATAGCAGTCACACCTTCTGACCTGCCTCGCTTGTGTAGATAAAATAGCAACTCTAAGGCTTTATGGACGGTATTACTCGCTCTCATAACGCCTCATTGTTTGCGTCTTGATACCATTTACGGATAGTTACCAGTGAGGCACGATAATGGTATTGCATCTGCGGCTCTATATAACGATGTTCGCTAGCGACTGGACAAGCCAACCTAGAGAAACAACGGTCTTCACAGCTAGAGCCCTCTGATAAACGATGTCCACTACAGGTCTGCCATTTATCCATACCCGTTTTATGCAATGCCGAAACTGGACATGCTGAAAGGCAAGGTTTGTCTTCACAACTCTGGCACACATCAACGACATCCATCGTACCATCAATCTCAATGGGTTGATCAATCCATATCAGTAGACGATAAGCCCACCATAGCCCGAATGCTGGGTTCATGCCCAGACCTAAGTCTGACTCGCCATGCCAACCCACCTGCTTACCGCAGTTAATCAGCCCTACATTATATTCCGTACTGGGATAAAGACTGGTATAGCCTATTGCAGCTGTTGTTAAAATCCTATCTGCGACTTCAAGACTATAGCTATTCACAGGGTCTTGTATCAGAGTATTATTCGCTCGCCACTCAGCTGAAGCTTGCCATAATGCACGACCACCAGAGCCAATTAATAATAAACAACCCTGCGAAAAGTTGGGGTTTTTCACTTTTAGTTGTTGCTGTTCTTGTGCTTGCAGACTCGTCACTGGCAAGCTGCTTACCAGATTAAATCCTGCTACCGAAAACTGATTTTTTATAGCAGTTAAATCCACCGCTTACTTCCCTGTCTGTCATTATTGATTATATTAAGTGATGCTATCATTTTACACAATTAGATACAGCATTAGTTATACTACTGCTGTAATTCTAATTCTATGTATTCAATCGATGTAATCATCACAGGAGCAAGCTATGATTAATCTGACATCCTTTATGACCTCATCATCGAAGACTGCGGCAACCTCAGGTAGTCCTATGCCGATAATGACGCCAGGTCTTCACTATGTGAATCAACGGCCGCTTGATAAAGATTATCCAGAGGGAACAGCACAGCTCATTGTGGGCATGGGTTGTTTTTGGGGAGCTGAGCGTAGATTTTGGACACAGGATAATGTCTGGGTGACAGCGGTAGGTTATGCTGGTGGAGAACCGCTAAATCCCAGTTATGATGCTGTATGCACAGGCACAACGGGCCATGCTGAAGTGGTCCATATTGTATATAAAGACAATCGGGATAGTCTACAAAATTTACTGAAAGTGTTTTGGGAGTCGCATGATCCCACCCAAGGCATGCGACAAGGTAATGATATCGGCAGTCAGTATCGCTCAGTACTTTACGCTTCTAATACAAAGCAATTAGATAGTATTTTGCAGAGCAAAGATAATTACCAAGCTGCTTTAGGTGCCGCCAGCAAGGCAGATATAACCACTGAAATTAAGTTGCTCAGCGATTTACCACACCATCAGCAAGCAGATTTCTTCTATGCTGAGGAATATCATCAACAATACCTCGCCAAAAATCCAAATGGTTATTGTGGCTTAAAAGGCACAGGGGTTAGTTGCAGCTTTTAGGGATGAATGAAATCGAATAAAAAGACTTCGTGCTGAGTCAAGTTGTTGTGCTCAGCCTTATTAACTATTCAAGCTAAAAAACAACGTATCTCTGTACCAACGCTGCTTTACTCTCTACTC
>CAKMZF010000211.1 GCA_929200405.1 uncultured Gammaproteobacteria bacterium
CCTAAGTTTGCTAAAATTGAAGGACCGGGTAGCCCTTATATTGTGGCTGCAAAGCAATTACTCTCTACAGTGATGGACACTGGCATGCCAGCTGGGCCTAGCGAATCGGTGGTATTGGCAGATAGTACTGCAAACCCTGATTTGGTTGCACTGGACTTATTGATTGAGGCGGAGCACGGTGATGATTCATCTACTTATTTAGTCACCGACTCAGCAGAGTTAATAGCTGCGGTAGATGAGAAAGTACAAGCCCATTTTGATCGTTTGTCCCCACAAAGGCAGGCTTTTGTGTCGGCAGTTTTATCTGGAAATCAGGGCGGTGCTGTGTTGGCTCAGGATTGGCAGGGTGCGATAGATTTTGTCAATGATTATGCGCCTGAGCATTTGCAGATTTTGTCAAAAGTACCGCTAGCTGATATGGGTAGAATACATAATGCTGGTGAGATATTGCTAGGCGATTATACTCCCTCGGTTCTGGCGAATTATTTATTAGGTCCGAATGCAATATTACCAACTGGCGGTTGGGCTAAAACAAAATCGGCATTGTCAGTTTTTGATTTTTTGAAGCGGACATCTATAGGTCATGTTACTGAGCCAGGTTATAAAACTGCTGCTAAACATACCGAGGTGTTAGCACGCTATGAGGGCTTTGATGCACATGCGAATGCGGTTTCGGATATTAGAGAAACAATATTACAGGCAACAAAATGACCAAGACTACCGCTAAAGAACCTATCTATCGGATCACATATACCTCTCAGGGCAAGGTCATAGAACTTTATGCTCGTAATGTTTATCAGGGGGGTATGTATGGATTTATCGAGGTTGAAGAGCTACTGTTTGAAGAGCAGGAAAGTGCTATTTTGATTGATCCTGAGATTGAAAAGCTAAGGAGTGAGTTTGAAAATGTCGAAATCACTTTTATTCCCTTACATGCTGTACTGCGCATTGATCAAGTAAGTCGCTCCGGCTCGGTCAAGATTCGCAAAGCGGACAGTGATAGCAAAACCAATGTCAGTTATTTGCCGGGTTTGTTTCCGCCTCATAAGCCAAGCCCTGAAAAGGAGTAGTTTGTTACTGAGGGCGCTGTTATGTAGTAGAAAGTTTTGGTGTTTATGAGGAGTGTATGAAATGAATGTCGTTAGTGCCGGATTGATCGTGATTGGTGATGAGGTGCTCTCTGGTAAGACGCAAGACACCAACACCCAAGTTATCGCCAAAGCCCTGAATGCTGCGGGTATACAGCTAACCGAGGCACGTACTATTGCAGATGATACTCAAGTTATCGTCAAGGCTGTAAAGGAATTTTCAGCTACTTATGATTATGTCTTTACCACCGGTGGTATCGGCCCTACCCATGATGATATTACCGCTGCCAGTATTGCCGAGGCAGTCAATCAACCATTAGTTACCGACAATGATTCTTTTGCTTTGTTGCGTGACTATTATCAAAAACAACAGCAGGAATTTACCGAGGCACGCCAAAAAATGGCGAAGATGCCAAAAGGTGCTGAGCCAATTCCGAATCCTGTGTCTATGGCACCGGGTTTTCGCTATGAGAATATATATGTCATGGCGGGTGTGCCGAGAATAATGAAGGCCATGTTGGCAAATATATTGCCGACCCTTCAAGGTGGTGTTTCTAATCTGAGTTATGGTATTACCACCGAAAGAGGAGAGAGCTTTTTAGCCGCAGCTTTAAGCCATTTGCAGCAGGAATATCCTGATGTCAGTATTGGCAGCTACCCAAGGTTTACCGAGTCTGGCGGTACTACAGCCACTATAGTGGTTAAGCATCATGAAAAAGCTTTGGTTTTAGAAGTTGCTGATAAGGTTCGTGCGGTGATTACAACTGATGGTGGTAATATCCTGAGTGATGATTTTTTAGAATAATTTACACTGATAATTTATGAGAATAAATCAGTTGAGATCGCAGTATTTACATTGTTTATAACAGAAGAATAATGATGGTTGTTAGATGATTAAATGTTCACAACGAGGCAATGTAGAGCCTTTTAGAGTGATGGATGTGATGCAGGCTGCCAATAATCTGGAGCAAGCTGGGCATACTATTGTGCATATGGAAGTCGGACAGCCATCGACATCTGCACCAGAGAAGGCCTTGCAGGAGCTAAAGGATTCACTATTATCTGACAGTTATGGCTATGGACAGGCCACAGGTCTTTTGTCTTTGCGAGAGCGCAT
>CAKMZF010000212.1 GCA_929200405.1 uncultured Gammaproteobacteria bacterium
TCAAAAAGTTTTGCCACGACAATATCACCTTGGATCGTAACACTAGAAGCGCTAGAGCCCTATCGTTGCGCTTGGACAAGAGCTGACTCAGACCCTCAACCCCTGCCTTATTTGGAGTCTGCATATAACCGTCAGAACGGTGGCTTTGATCTACGACTAGAGGTGCTAATAGAAACCGCGGATATGCGAACTAATAACCACCCACCTAAGCAACTGGGATTAACAAACTTTGATTATTCCTATTGGTCAGTGGCACAAATGGTCACTCACCACACGGTAAACGGTTGTAATTTACGGGCGGGAGACTTTTTGGGTAGCGGCACTATGTCCGGACCACATCAAGGCAGTGAAGGCGCTCTGATTGAGCTAACGCAAGGCGGCAAGGTTCCTGTAGACCTTGGCAATGGTGAGAGTCGAACTTTCCTTGAAGATGGTGACCGCATCATTATGCGTGCTTGGTGCCAGAAACCTGGTCATCCACGCCTTGGACTAGGCGAACTTAGCAGCACCATATTGCCTGCCATTTCATAGCAATAATTGATATGCCCAATTTACAACTTTACGATTATTTTCGCTCCACTGCCGCGTATCGTGTGAGAATAGCGCTAAATCTTAAAGGCATTGCCTATGAGACTTGTAACATCAATTTACTAGAGAGCGCCCAACAAGGTGAGGGATATTTACAACGAAATCCACAGGGCTTAGTACCCTCTCTAGTACTTACTGATGGCACTGCTCTCACCCAATCAATGGCTATCTGTGAATATTTAGAACAGCAATATCCCACCGTTTCACTACTCTCAGACGACCCTGTTCAGGCAGCAAAAATTCGTGCTTTTGCACTCGCAATCGCCTGCGACATACATCCGCTGAATAATCTTCGCGTTTTGCAATATCTAGACCATAGATTATTTTCTAATCCAGATCTCAAGCAGCAGTGGTATAGCCACTGGATTGCAGAGGGGTTTACGGCCTTAGAGGCTATATTAAAGAACAAACCCAAGACAACTTTTTGTTTTGGTGAACAGGTAACCTTGGCAGATATTTTCTTGGTGGCACAAATGTTCAATGCCCGACGCTTTAAGTGTGACCTCAAGCCCTATCCAAGATTGCTTGAAATCACCTGTTATTGCGAAGCTTTAACCGCTTTTCAAAAAGCGCATCCCAATAATTATTAACCATAATTGCCAATAACTTATTACCTCCACACCTATCGTCTATCTGTCAAAAAGCTACAATTTCAGTCGAAACCTAGGCAACAATAATTTGCACAATCATGCATCTACTGCCTACGATTATCGTAATTATAAATGAGTCGATTACATTTTAAATTTACGGAGTACGACATGAGCAAACATGCTTTCCTTATCTCAGCTTTTAAAAGCTTCAAGAAGCTGCAGACTTTGGCACTATCTACGGTTTTGTTTATTGGACTTGCCACTATGGCATCTGCTGAGGGCTGGAATGGCAAAAAGGCTGTCATAGATGGTTACGATCCTGTTGCCTATTTCACTCAATCTGAAGCGGTACGAGGCGATAAACAATTTTCCCATCGTTTTGACGGCGGCACTTTTCACTTTAGCTCCGCTGAAAATAGAGACTTGTTTGCCGCCAACCCCAACAAATATGCGCCGCAGTTTGGTGGCTTTTGTGCTTATGCCGCTGCAAAGGGCAGTAAAGCACCTATCGATCCTACAGCATGGACTGTTCACAACGACAAACTATATCTGAACTATAGCAAGTCGATACAGAAGAAATGGTCAAAGCACCGAGATGACTACATAGCAAAAGCCGAAAAAAACTGGCCCAATCTATAAAACTAGCACTCGCTAGCATCAATGTTATTCAGCCCATACATTACATAACTGGACTGAATAACACTCAACTCAATGCATTAACCGTAGATAGCTGTAAATAACAAATTTTATCTTAAGATAATCAAAGCACCTGTATTTTACTGGCAATTACCGTCATAATTTAGACCAACTTTGTTCAAGCTATACAGGAAATAATATGTTTAAGGCTTCTGATGCTTCCTCAGTCATAGATCACGCGCTATCGCTAGGTGCCGATTTCGCAGAGCTGTTCATTGAACGCAATCAAGTATCTGCAATTACGACCCT
>CAKMZF010000213.1 GCA_929200405.1 uncultured Gammaproteobacteria bacterium
CCTTTACTGTATCACCAACAAGGCATCGATGCTTTTGTTATTAAGCGTTTGGGTATTGATGCGAGCGATGCTGATTTGTCTGAATGGCAGTCGGTTTATCAACAAATCGACCAGCGAGAGCGTAAAGTTAACATCGCTATGGTGGGTAAATACAATTTGAGTGATGCCTATAAATCAATTGACGAAGCATTATATCATGCGGGATTAAAGCAGGGTGCTTATGTTGAGATTGATTATATAGAAGCAGAGCGAGTTGAGAAAGAAGGTGTGGGCTGTTTGAAAAATGCCGATGCTATATTGGTTCCGGGGGGCTTTGGTGGTCGAGGCAGTGAAGGGAAAATCAAAACAGCACAATATGCCCGAGAAAACAAAGTGCCTTATCTAGGTATTTGCTACGGTATGCAATGGGCGGTAGTGGAGTTCGTCAGACATGTTGTTGGGCTTGCAGATGCAAACTCAACAGAAGTGGACGCTAACACCAGTAACCCTGTGATAGGTTTGATTACGGAATGGAAGGATGCTAGTGGTAAGACTGAAACTCGCTCTGCTGATAGCGAACTTGGTGGTACCATGCGTTTAGGCGCACAAGCTAGTCAGCTAAAATCGGGTAGTAAGATTCGCAAGATTTATAATGAGGATGTCATTACTGAACGTCATCGTCATCGCTATGAATTTAATTCTAATTATCGTGAGCAAATAGAAGCTAAAGGCATGATATTCTCAGGTTGGAATGATGAAAATGATCTCGGAGAAATTGTTGAAATATCCGATCACCCTTGGTTTATTGGCTGCCAGTTTCACCCAGAATTCACCTCTACGCCTAGAGAAGGTCATCCACTATTCATTAGCTTTATAGAAGCTGCGCTATCTGCTGCTGAAAAGCAGTAATATAATGATATCCAGCTGGACTGGATATCTCATCTAAGATTTATACGGAATTAAAATGAAACTATGTAATTTTGAAGTGGGTTTAACTAAGCCTCTCTTTATCATCGCAGGGCCTTGTGTGATCGAAAGTGAAGAAATGGCAATGCGAACCGCCGGTGCACTCAAGCAAACCGCAGTAGATCTAAATATCCCTTTTATATATAAGTCCTCATTTGATAAAGCTAACCGTTCATCGCACCAGAGCTATCGTGGTCCTGGTATCGCAGAGGGCCTGCGCATTCTAGCTAAAGTAAAGCAAGAGTTTGATGTTCCAGTGCTCACAGATGTCCATGAAGACACGCCTTTAGATGAAGTTGCTAGCGTTGTTGATGTTTTGCAAACACCAGCATTTCTCTGTCGTCAAACTAACTTCATACAAAATGTGGCTAAGACAGGCAAACCCGTAAATATTAAAAAAGGGCAGTTTTTAGCACCTTGGGATATGAGAAATGTTTCTGATAAAGCCAAAGCAACCGGCAACGAGCAAATAATGGTTTGTGAACGTGGCGTTAGTTTTGGGTATAACAATCTGGTTTCAGATATGCGCTCCTTGGTTTCAATGCGAGACACTGAATGCCCAGTGGTTTTTGATGCTACTCATTCTGTGCAGCTTCCAGGGGGGCAGGGGGCAGTTTCTGGTGGGCAGCGTCAATTCGTGCCAGTGCTGGCAAGGTCGGCGGTAGCTGCGGGTGTTTCGGGTTTATTTATGGAAACCCACCCTGAGCCAGAAAAGGCGCTCAGCGATGGCCCTAACGCATGGCCTTTGGACAAAATGAGCGACTTGCTGAAGCTCTTAAAAGATTTAGATCAGCAGGTGAAAGAGTCAACAAACTTAGAATCGGAGAGGTAATTATGTCACAAGTAATCGAATCCATAAAAGGTCTTGAAGTCCTAGACTCCAGAGGTAACCCGACAGTTGCGGTTACCGTAACCTTGGATAACGGCTCAAAAGGTTCTGCGATGGTTCCATCGGGTGCCTCAACAGGTGAGCATGAGGCCATAGAGCTAAGAGATGGTGGTAGCAGGTATCTAGGAAAAGGTGTTCAAAATGCTGTGGAAAATATTGATGCTAAAATAGCAACAGCATTGAAAGGAATGGATGTGGCGCAGCAAGAGCAGATAGATACTGCCATGATAGAGCTTGATGGCACTGAAAATAA
>CAKMZF010000214.1 GCA_929200405.1 uncultured Gammaproteobacteria bacterium
TCTCAGACATGGAGCTAATCGGTATACCACATCGCATTACCCTAGGGGAGCGAGGTCTAGATAAGCAAGAAGTCGAATATCGCCATCGTCGTGCGTCTGAAAATGAAATCGTACCACAAGATCAGATCTTGACATTCATAAAGCAGCGCATAACCACACCTACTCAATAAGCACCTAAAATAGCACTGACATGAAGCTAAGTGCATACCAGCAACAACACTTAAAGTCAGTGCTATTTCAACAACTAGAGACTACGTAACAACAATCATTAGAAACCGAAGCCAACTGTAATATTGTTGAGTTAGATCAAATCAGAAGCATCCATTTAACACGCATATATGCATGCAAAAACAAACCACAGTAAAAGCGCTAACTCAAAACTTGAAACACAAATTTCAGTCCTTGCAAACAGGCTTAGTTCAAATAGGTAGTGAGGATTATGAATTTTGTTGTGGGTGCGATGAGGCTATTAACCCCCAGAGATTAAAAATAGCGCTCAACATCATATATTGCATTCATTGCGCATCGAAAACAGACAACAGAGCTCATACTATATGCACTAACTTTTGTTATGTTTTCACAATATAAAGCGCTGGCCTGCTAGCTTCCTCAATAACTATTTTTTCAAGTGAGTCATTTCTGGTTTGAACATAGTCGGCGACATAGCCGTCTATTTTCTGAGGTTGTCCAAAATGATAACCTTGAGCAAAATTGCAGCCACATTGTTCTACAATCAATCTATCAGAAAGACTTTCAACTCCCTCTGCAATCACCAAACAATTAAACTGCTGAGCAATGGAGACTATGGCCTCAAATAATTTAACTTCCCTGACTTGCCCCTCGATAGAGTTTAATAAAGAGCCATCTAATTTAATCATATCTATCGGCAAGTCTCGAATGCTAGATAAAGCACTGTGACCGCGGCCAAAATCATCAATAGCAATTCTTATGCCAATACTAGAAAGTCGCTTAATTGCATGCTGAATTGTTTGATTATCCAATAAACTGTCCTCAATGATTTCAATCATTAGCGAATCCATTGCCAGTCCATTACTACTCATTTCGCTTTGAATATAATCTACGACCTGAGTCTTTAATATCTGCTCTCTAGAAAGGTTTATCGACACATAGTTTGGAGTATCTTTTCTTTTTAGAAAATTAATCGCGCTATCAACGGTCAGAGATGTTAATTTTTCTAAAAAACCTAATTCACTGACCAATGATAGTGCACCTCTACTATCAAGATAGGTGCCATCTTTTTTGGGAATCCGCAATAAAGCTTCTGCTCCCCATATATTTTTGTAATTCTTTTTAGTACGCGATTTCTTAGACTGAAGATCCACAATAGATTGGAAATGAAATAAATCAGCACCACTCTCAACTGCCTCTTTAACAGCTCTGCTGTTCTCAACCCAAGAAGTATTCTCTTTTAACTGTGACTCATCAAACTCCACAAACCGACGCCTACCCTCTTCCTTTGCTTTATATAATGCTAAGTCGGAATTTTTCAGCAATTCCTCTACCGTTAGACCATCTTTAGGAAAAGTCGCACTGCCAATACTACAGCTCACACTCACTTTTTTATCTTCAATTATAAATGGCCTAGTAAAGCTTTCAAAAACAGGGATTATAAAATCATTTACATTATTTTCTCTGGCATAACATTGAATAACCAAAAACTCATCCCCTCCCAATCTTGCCATATGAAAATCCTTGGTAGCAATGACAGAGATGGCAGACAAGCGCTGAGCCACCTGTCTTAACAACTCATCCCCGATAGTATGCCCTAGATAATCATTGATATGCTTAAAATTATCCAAATCCATATAAAAGACCCGAACGCTGCGACCATGTTTCTTGGCATTTTCTAACTCACTGGTAAACAAACTTAAAATTTGACGTCGGTTATATAAGTTCGTCAGTTCATCTGTGGTCGCTAGTGT
>CAKMZF010000215.1 GCA_929200405.1 uncultured Gammaproteobacteria bacterium
TAACCTCCAAACCCTTTCGACTGTGAAAATTGGACTTCTTGGGGCTCATTTCGCGCATTTTGTTCTGTCGCCATGACATGAGCTACTTCAATACTTGCCCCTACTGCAGTTTCCAACTCATTATCTGGCTTTTCCGCTGACTGATTTTCCTCTTTCCCTACTGCTGAGCCTTGTTCCACCGGTTGTATCTGACTTTGATTATGCCCATGAAACTGATCTTGAGCCTCATTAGAACGCTCGTTATTTTGGACTACAGATGGGCTAATCAAATCTCCAGCATCATCGACCCATTCCGTCACCCCTCTCTTAATCGCAATACGTCTAACCACAGCACTGGTTTTGTCTCCAACAACAATCAAGGGAGTCGCCTGAGACACATAGCCTTGCTGCCTTGCTTGAAGCAAATAATCTACACCGTTATTTTTTGGCAAAAACTCTGTTGCATAGACCTCTGAGATTTCATCATTCGCCGTGTCAGAGAGCATTTTCAATGCTGCCTCGCCATCTACAAATTGATGATCGGTTGTCTGCCTTAATGCATTAGCTAATTTTAAGTTGGTTGTCTCACCAATGATTGCAAAGCTTTTTTTCAAAATAATTCCATTACTCTGTGAGGTTTATCTTTTGACTCGATGCCATTAATTTCGCCATCCGCAGATCTACCCAAGGGTAGAACTTAGCATGCTGATGGTAACATTTATCTACTGACCAGCGTAACCCTCAACAAAATGAAAGGTAAACAGCTTTCCGCTATCATACAATAAAACGCCAGGCTCATAATCCAACATCTGTAAATCTTGAGCTAATTTACGTTTCTTAGTCGGTCACCATTAAAATCAATAAGCGACTTATTGCCTTCAGTATTAAGCAATACACTGCACCATTATTGTCTAATATTTTTTGATTAAGATTGATCACAGCCACTGCTACACACACTCTCAAATAGCAACTTTAAAGCTTGTCTTTTCCATCATGCCGCTAGCGACACGCTCCATAATCTGTTTGAATGTTTTTCGGTCACGATAACCATCAACTCTATATAAATCATTTTACCAACATCATCTAAAAACAGTGTTGTCAGACTGGCTCTCACACCAAGATGCTTAACCCACTCTTTCCTATATCACTTAATATTATAACAAAGTTGAAGACATAGATGCCTTTAAATCAGCAATAGCATTGGCTATCTGTGGCTCTTTCCATCGTTGCATCGTTTTTTTTGACAAACTACTTATCGGCGATAAATGCTCAAAGCTTTCATCAAAAACTACCACTTGAGCAGTAAAATCACCAATTTCACAGCAAAACATTGGCAGAAAATAACGCCCTGAATCCCCAGAAAATCGTAGCAATTTCTCATTAAGCTCAATGTTTTTTGTAAACTGTAGCAAATACTCCATCACTGTTTCTGAGGTATCTGCACAGGCATGTATTTCAATCTCATCCAGTGCATTTGGCCTGCCCTTCAGTAATGTTCCCGCCAAGCAAGGCCTAAAGTCTTCCAATGCTTGCAGGCTATCACTAGCAAACTGCAATTGTTCTAAATGCCACTGATCTTCTTTTGAGGTTTTGTGTAGCTGGTAATAACTCTGAGCTGCAATCTCGACCTTCGCATTGCTAGGCTGCAAACCATTGGTATTGCCACCTAACTGTTTCTCAGCTTTTTGCTTAGCAAAGGCATAATCAATGATCCCTTCCTCAATCATCAATCTACCGGCGTGATATGCCCATTCCGAAAACATCTCTTCACCATTGCTGCTATCTTGCGCTGAGACTATCAGAGAGCTTTGTTGTTTATACATACTTTTTTACGCACCTAATCGAACGATAAATAAACCAATAATCTGACCTAGTTCA
>CAKMZF010000216.1 GCA_929200405.1 uncultured Gammaproteobacteria bacterium
GACAAAGTAGATCAAGATGACGCTCTGCTAATCAAACAGATACAAACCCGCGTGCTGCCACGACGCGGCATATGGGCTAGGGAAGATGAAATACTCATTACTTTGGGCACCCAGAACGCGCTGTACTTAGTCACCAGCTTATTGGTCGATGCAGATACTGTGGTTGGTATTGAAAACCCCGGCTATCCCGACGCCAGAAATGTTTTCGCCTTAAAGACCTCGCAGATACAACCTCTCTCTGTAGATGAGCAGGGCTTGGTTATCGATGACAGCCTAAACAACTGCGATATTATGTACACCACACCAAGCCACCAGTGCCCAACTGGCGCCATTATGTCTATGGAGCGCAGAGAGCAGTTGCTTGAAAAAGCGACCAATGAGTCTTTTGTCGTGATTGAAGACGATTACGATGCAGAAATAAACTTTGCCAGTAAGCCGCTGCCAGCACTTAAAAGTTTAGATAAAAACGGCAATGTCATTTACTTCGGCAGCATGTCTAAGTCTTTTGCACCCGGTCTACGCCTAGGCTACATGGTCGCCCCCGCTGAGTTTGTACAAGAAGTAAGAGCATTAAGGCGCTTAATGATGCGCCATGTCCCAGCCAATAATCAACGCGCCGCTGCTTTGTTTATCAGCTTAGGCCATTACGACTCACTCATCCATAGACTGCAAACCATATACGAACGCAGATGGGAGTTAATGAAATCTGCTTTAGATCAATATTTTCCCAAAGATCGCTGCCATATCACTTCTGGTAGCACCTCCTTTTGGGTTGCTTTGCCTCAGGATAAAGACACTACTCTAATTGCCGAAAAGCTCAGAGCTTATGAGGTAATTATTGAACCAGGAGAGCCTTTTTTCCTCAATACTGAAACCTGCAAAGTTGGCAATGTGAACACTAGTGCAGTAGTAGATGCGACCGATAATGGCATACAAAAGCATTTCTTCCGTCTAGGCTTCGCGGCAATACCGGACCATAGAATAGAGCCGGGCATACGCATGATTGCAGAGGTCTTATACGGCAAAACCAATTTGTAAGCATTATCCTGTGTTTTAGCGTTGATAGTACCAAGATTTCTCTTTTGGACCCAACGATCAAAGTCTCTGGTACTACTGGACCTATCCTCTGGTATCTTATAGTGCGCTACTGATCTTTACTCTGTGGTAAAGTCTGCTTTGAGCAATTATAGTATTCGGTTCTCAATCCGAACAAATCGAACAACCCCCACATCTAAGACTTATAAGGAGTGTAAAGATGGCAAGAATGACGCCCAGTGAGGCTTTTGTAGAGACGCTAGTCGCGCAAGAAGTAAAAACAATTTTCGGTATTATGGGTTCAGCTTTTATGGATGCGATGGATATTTTCGCACCAGCTGGCATTACTATGATCCCTGTTGTCCATGAGCAAGGTGCTGCCCATATGGCAGACGGTTTCTCTAGAGCCAGTGGCCGCCACGGTGTTGTTATCGGTCAAAATGGCCCGGGTATCAGTAACTGTGTTACCGCAATAGCTGCCGCATTTTGGGCACACTCTCCAGTGGTTATCATCACGCCTGAGACTGGTACTATGGGCATGGGTCTTGGTGGTTTCCAAGAAGCAAACCAGCTACCTATGTTCCAAGAGTTCACTAAGTACCAAGGTCATGTAAACAACCCAGCCAGAATGGCAGAGTTCACCGCGCGTTGTTTTGATCGTGCGCACTCAGAAATTGGCCCAACACAGCTAAACATTCCTCGTGATTATTTCTACGGTGATA
>CAKMZF010000217.1 GCA_929200405.1 uncultured Gammaproteobacteria bacterium
GTTGATGGCGTTTTAAGTATTGCAGCCGTTCCACCCACAGCGCTAGCATCGAGAATCAATGCACGCTTAAAAATCATGGCGAAGCTAGACATCTCAGAGCGTAGAATTCCACAAGATGGCAAAATTAAACTTAAATTTGATCGCACTTCCATCGATTTTCGTGTTAACTCTACCCCTACGTTATATGGCGAGAAAATCGTATTGCGTATTCTCGACTCCTCAGTTGACAAATTAGGCTTAGATTTCATTGGCCTTAACGATCGCCAAAGAGGGCTATTAGAGCAAAAAATAGCTCTACCCCAAGGCATGATTTTAGTTACCGGTCCCACTGGTTCAGGTAAAACAGTCACAATCTACTCAGCGTTACGTGAGCTAAATAAACCAGAAGTCAATATTTCTACCGCAGAAGACCCGGTGGAGATACAGCTAGAAGGTATTAACCAAGTTCATATCAATAACAAAGTTGGTTTAAGTTTTGCAGCAGCTTTAAGAGCTTTTTTAAGACAAGATCCAGATATTGTAATGGTCGGTGAGATACGAGACCTAGAAACCGCTGAAGTTGCCGTAAAAGCGGCACAGACAGGTCATTTAGTACTCTCTACATTGCACACAAACTCTGCCGCTGAAACACTCGTGAGATTACGCAACATCGGAATCGAACACTATAATATCTCCTCAACCTGTGAGCTAATTATTGCTCAACGATTGGGCAGAAAACTCTGTGATGAATGCAAAGAGCCCGACGCCACCCAAAACGCCATGCTGCAATCTGCTGGTTACTCTACAGATGAAATTTCTGCGGGTATCACGCTCTATAAACCGATTGGCTGCCAACAATGTACCAATGGCTACCGTGGGCGTATTGGTTTTTTTGAATTTTTAGAGGTCACTCCCGAAGTAGAACAAATGATTGCCACAGAAGCAACGGCATTAGAAATAGAAGCCGCTGCCATTAAGTCTGGCATGATCACCCTCCGCCGCTCTGGCTTAAACGCCGTCAAAGCAGGCATTACCAGTTTAGAAGAAGTCCTTAGAGTTACGGTAAGCTAAATGTCCAATATCGAACCCGAGTATATTTTTGCCTACAAAGGTACAGACAAATTTCAAAGAAAACGCAAAGGTACTATCTATGCACTTTCCGAGCCTGATGCAAAAGCCCAGCTGCAAAACAATGGTGTCAATATTAAGACACTTAGCAAAAAATTTTTAGTCAATAGAATTGCAGGTAAAAAGAAACCATCACTCAAAGACAAACTCTTTTTCACGGTGCAACTCGCTACCAGTATAAAAGCAGGTTTACCATTAGATCAAGCCCTAAAACTCACGGCCAATAATGCGACTAATATGCAGCTCCGTACGGCTGTACGCCAAATTTTATTTGACATAGAAGCAGGGGCGACATTACAGCAAGCCTTTGAAACTCAGGGCCATATATTCGACAGATATTACACCAGCCTAATCGGGGTTGGTGAAAGCTCAGGAAATCTTGAGAAAATTTTACTCAACCTTTCTGACTCCTTAGACAAAATCACAACGATAAGAAACAAAGTCAAAAAAGCCATGACGTATCCCGTCATTGTATTGAGTTTTGGCATGTTAGTTATTGTCGGCCTGCTAGTATGGGTAGTACCACAATTTGATGATATGTTTAAAAGTCTTGGCAGCGATCTACCAATATTCACGCAAATCATAGTGAATATCAGCAATGTACTCAGCGAATATATTTTAGTCTTTATCGTCTTGATAT
>CAKMZF010000218.1 GCA_929200405.1 uncultured Gammaproteobacteria bacterium
AACTGAAAGAAATCTTGCCAAAGCGTTATTAAAACAAGCAGCAGCATCAGGTCTAAGCAAAACCGAATTTCACAACTACGCGAATGATTCCCTATACGTAGACTGTAATAGTGAATATGTCTTGAATTGCTTAGAGATGGACGGGTATTTGGCTCAAACAGAAAAAGGGTCTTACCAGTTTACCTCGCCTATTTTGAGAGACTGGTGGAGTCGCTACGCAGAAGGCATGCTTTAATATGGAAAAGAGAGTTACAACAAATATGGAAAAGCCAAAGAAATACAATCCACAAAACACTTCTAAAACCGTGTTAATAGATACTTTTGTCATTCGACTGAAAGAATTTCAACGTATTTGGGAGGCGATAGCGAGTAGTAAAATGGAAGTGCCTGAACAAAGCTATATTATTCAGGGAGTGAGAGGAGCGGGAAAAACAACGCTGTTGTCTCGTCTGGCTTTTGCAGTAGAAGACCATGAAGAGTTATCAAAATGGCTTATACCAGTGCAATTTAAAGAAGAAGAATATGGTGTTAGCACGTTATTTAATTTTTGGTTGAAAATTGCTGAAGTGCTAGCAGAGCAGTTTGAGGAAGGCAGTACAGAAAATATTGCTTTTGATACTTTGGTAGAAGAGATAGAAGCGATTGATCCAGACGATGAGAAAGACTACGAGATAGCTTATAAATTATTAGATAAAAGCTTGCATCATCGTGGTAAAAAAATATTGCTTCTAATCGATAATATTGCGGATCTATTCGACACATTTACTAAAACAGATAGGGCATTTCTGCGTGAAGTTCTCAGCCAAAATGCAAAGATACGCATTGTGGGCGGTTCTGCTATCGCACTGGAGAGCTTTTATGATCATAGCGAACCGCTATATCAGTTTTTTAGTGTGATAACACTGGAGCGGTTGAGTCGTGAAGAGACTGAAAAATTTCTGCTGAGTCTCGGTAAGATCAGCGGCCCAGAATCCTTAAAGAATATTCGCAAGGTGCTTAAAGAAGAGCCGCAAAAAATTGAGTCAATAAGGCGCTTAACAGGCGGTGTGCCAAGAACTATTTATTTGCTATTTGAGATATTGGCTGAGGGAGCAGGTGGAACCACATTTCAATATTTGGATGAAACCTTAGATATGGTTTCAGGTATCTACAAGCATAGAATGGATGATCTTTCTGCGCAGCAAAAACCGATTGTTCATGCCATAGCGCAGAATTGGGATGCAATGTCCGCTAAGGAGATTGCTCAGAAGACCCGTATCTCCAGCAAAAATGTATCTGCGCAATTAACGCAACTGCAAAAGCAGTGGATTATAGAAAAGATCAGTACAGACACAAAAAATCATCTCTATCGAGTGCAAGAACGGTTTTTTAATATCTGGTATCTCACCAGATATGGTATTAGAAAAGACAAAGCTAAGGTTCGATGGCTGACCCGATTCTTAGAGACGTGGTGTACACCAGAAGAATTGATGAACCGTGTTGCAAAGTTTCCCAACGAACTTAAAGGGTCAGTATATTTGCAAGGTATGCTTGCTTATACCAGTGCCATGATGGGGTTGGAATGTTTACCGATTGAACATAAGGAGCTTTTACGTAAGACCGCTAAAGAAACTTTATCAGCGCATAAGAATAATGAGTTAATAAATGAGTTACCGTTAGTTAGTGGTTCAGAGTACCTTAAATCTGCAAGGGAGTGTATTGAGAATGAGGAGTTCGATAGAGC
>CAKMZF010000219.1 GCA_929200405.1 uncultured Gammaproteobacteria bacterium
CTATTGCCTTTCTGCGTATTGGCAGCGAGGGTAAATTGAGGCACTAACAAAATATTGCCATTAACCTCTAGAACTGAAAGGTTCATTTTTCCATCTTGATCTGAAAAAACTCGATAGTTAACAATCTTCTGAATCATTTTGTCAGCGACTTCATTGGTATCATTCGGCTCTACGCCCAATAACACTAACAAACCGGTGTCAATTTCACCGATAATCTCCCTCTCTACAGTGACACTAGCCCTGGTTACTCGTTGAATCAATGCAATCACATTACTCTTCTTGTCATATTTTTATAGGTTTACAGTTGATCGGATATCTCTTGATGACTAAATCCAGAAATCTGTTCATAAATATCATCGCTAATATTCTTGCCAAATAACATCACTTTAAAGCGTTCCCCCATCTCTCCCGGCATCAGCAAACGCTTTGTTTCCTGCAGCAAGCGATATTCGTCACTCAGCTTATTGTCCATCTGCTGTTGTCTTTGTTGCTTAGCGACGTCATCTAACATACCAACACTAGTTAGAAACGCTGCTTGCGTAGTCACACCAACTAACTCAAACCCTGCTGCTAATCCAAAATGAGCCACCGCAGTAAAGTCAACGCTGGCTGACAAGTCCTGCATACCCGGATATAGCAATGCCTGCTCGTGGGCAAAGTGCTTGTAATGGCAAATAAAAGTCCCTCCTAATCTCTGGGGCAGATAAAACTCTCTAGCGACCGAGCCATAGTCCACTAGAAACAACATACCCGTATCTAAAGATTGTTCAATTGCATTTAACCAGCCCGGCATATATGGGGAGTATTCACTCTCTAAGCCTTCAGGTAAAGCTATATTATCCTCTTGCCAATAAGTCAGCCAAGGTGCTAGTAGCTCCGATTGCTGAGAGCTTAGAGTTTTACAAAAATCTAACGACAATTGCTTATCTCTAGCGACTACTGATAGTAATTTAGGCGCGCCATCGACCATTTTAAAACGACAGTGTGGCATCGCATCTAGCACTTCATTTGCAATAACAACAGCGGATAATTCATTGTCTACAGGCAATGAGTCTTGCCAGACAAACATTGCCTGCTGTGTCGGTAATTTCTCAGCCACAACTTGCTGCTGTCGCTGCATCAACGTCGGACTTAACTCTATAATCGTGTATTGTTTTATGTCGCAACCACGTGCTACCAGCGCCTCTACTAATTCCACAGCCAAAGCACCATTGCCCGCACCAAATTCGACGATATGCCCATCAAATGCTATCAAGGTTGGAGCGATTGCTTCTGCTAGACTAGTGGCAAATAGCTTGCCCATTGACGGACTGGTAATAAAATCCCCATCTTCATCGAAAATATGTAATCCACTACTATAGTAGCCAAGTCCTGTTTGATATAAACAAAACTGCATATAATCTTCAAAAGGCATATAAATTTGTGATCCTGGTTGCTGTTGTAGCGAGTTCAGCAACGCCATTTTGACCTCTATCCCATGCTCTCTTGCCGCTCCTGATAATAGCGGCAACTGTAAACTTTGCGCAGTCTGATCGTCCCAGGTTAATAGTTCTGTCATGCTATTTGTGTTATTTTTTTTGAATAATGCTCACTCAAAGCTTAATCCTACTTGGCAAGCTATTTTGAAGGGCTTATCATACCCCAATGATCAACAATGCTCTATAGAAGGTTCATTTATGCAAAAAAATCTAAGGTCTGCCATCCGTAAACTGTCACAGCATAA
>CAKMZF010000220.1 GCA_929200405.1 uncultured Gammaproteobacteria bacterium
TGCAGGCTTATGATTTTCTACATCTTCACAACACCTATGGCTGCTCAGCACAGGTTGCTGGCTCAGACCAATATGGCAACATCGTTTCTGGCATGGACTTGATCCGTCGCCAATACGCAGGTGATGATAATCACAAAGGCTTTGGCATTACCAACAAGCTAGTCACCAAATCAGATGGCACTAAAATTGGTAAAACCGCTGGCAATGCTGTTTGGTTAAGTCCGGAGAAAACTTCCCCATATAAGTTTTACCAATTCTGGCTAAATACCGATGATGCTGATGTCATCAAGTTTTTACGTTGGTTTACTTTCCTTGATCAAACTGCTCTTGCAGAGCTAGAAGCCAAACATGCCGAAGCACCACATGAGCGCGCAGCACATAAAGCGTTGGGCGAATACATGACAGAGTTACTCCACGGAAAAGAGGCTTTGCAACAAGCCATATCAGCCTCGTCAGCTTTATTTGGCGGTGGCGATATTAGCAGTATTGATGAGCGAACACTGGATGAAATGTTTGAAGGCGTGCCACGGACTGAGCTAGCGAAAAGCGACCTTGGTGGTGATGAAGCTGGGCTCATTACTGTATTAGTCAAAGCAGGACTTGCTGATTCCAATAAACGAGCACGGGAGTTTATTCAGAATGGTGCAGTCGCTATCAACGGTCAAAAAGTCGATACTAATACCACCCTCAAAGGCGAGCATCTGTTACATGGCAAAACCATTTTGCTTCGCAGAGGCAAGAAGAACTGGGCATTAACACGCTGGCTATAAAACTAACGTTAAGCTCAATTTACCAGGTCTAGACCTAAAATAAAAACTGGTCTAGACCTAAGTTATATCCTGTTAATTTCTATTTTCCGTTAACCGAATACACTGACCATTACTAGCATCTGTCAGCAAATACACCGCACCGTCCGGTCCTGTTTTTACGTCTCTAATACGGCCGAATTCCCCGCTAAACATACGCTCTTCTGCAACAATGCTCCTCCCGTCTACGACTAACCGTACCAATTGCTGGAACTTTAATGAGCCAATTAATACGTTTCCTTGCCAAGCAGATATGCCATTGCTCATGAATGCTGCGCCATTCCCACCCACATCATAATAAGTCATACCCGATGGAGCGATTGACGGTACCCAATAGTATAGCGGTTGCTCCATACCTTCTTTGGCACTGCCCTCGCCAATCTTAGTTCCAGAACCGTAATTCACTCCATAGGTAATCACTGGCCAGCCGTAGTTTTTACCGGCCTCTATCACATTTAATTCATCACCGCCTTGTGGTCCGTGTTCATGGGTCCAAACTTCTCCGGTAAGTGGATGCAAAAAAGCACCTTGCTGATTACGGTGACCATAGCTAAATATCTCCGTTGCAACACCCTTTTGACCAACAAAAGGATTATCTGCAGGCACTCGGCCATCATCATGCAACCGAATCACCGTACCGATATGATTCTCTAAATTCTGAGCTTGACCCTTCTGCCCTCTATCACCTAGGGTAAGATAGAGATAACCTGCATTATCAAACACAATCCGAGAGCCAAAATGATGTCGAGAGTTCACCTTTGGGTGCTGCGCAAAAATCTGCTCAACATTACTCAGAGAGGTACCCACTAATCGCCCACGCGCCAGTATAGTTCCTGTCTTTTTCAAGCCTCCAAGCATCTCTTCGGCGCTAAAACTAAAATAC
>CAKMZF010000221.1 GCA_929200405.1 uncultured Gammaproteobacteria bacterium
TAGTTGTTGATAATCTTTTTGTCCAGAAACGGCAGCATCCGGTTGGGTAATATTGAGTAACTTTAGCACAACTGTGCAGACGCCCTCGAAATGTCCGGGGCGAAATTCGCCATCTAGGATTGTTGATAGGTCAGGGTTGGGGCTTACTGTAAAGCGTTGTTCAAAGGGATAAAGCTCCACGACATTGGGTGCAAAAACCATTTCAACATCGGCTGATTGCAACTTGGCTACATCACTATCTAGTGTGCGCGGATAGCTTGCAAAATCCTCACCGGCACCAAACTGCAGTGGGTTCACAAAGATGCTGGTGATGACTACATCATTGGCTTCCTTCGCCATTCGAGTTAGCTCTAGGTGACCTTCGTGCAAATTTCCCATGGTTGGCACGAGGATAATGCGTTTTCCCTCTGCTTTATATTGAGCAATCGCGTTGCGAATATCGACGATGGTGTGGCTAACTTGTATGTTTGACTTGGTCATTGGGATTTAGCTTAATCTCTGTATTGGAAAATATTTTTGACGGAGTTTTAACGAGCGTTTTCTACTGTCGCTATTATTACTCATAGCTATGCTCAGCCCCAGGAAATGCGCCGGATTTTACTTCGATAACATAGTCTGCAATGGCATCAGAGATGTTATCTTTGCCCGCTAGGTAGTTTTTTACAAAGCGTGCTTTTTTGCCCGGATATAGATTGATAATGTCATAGATTACCAATACCTGACCGCTAGTATCATTACCAGCACCGATGCCTATTGTCGGTATTTGCAAGGCATCCGTGACTTGCTGCGCAGGGGCAGATGGCATGAGCTCTAGCACCAGCATGGTGGCGCCTGCTGCTTCTAGGTCTTGAGCGTCTTTGAGTAGTTTCGCTTGATCATCAGCATCTTTGGCTTGAATGCGATAGCCGCCAATTTGATGCACAGATTGTGGGGTTAGTCCGAGGTGGGCACAGACGGGGATACCGCGTTCGGTAAGAAATTTCACAATAGGCAGTAGCCATTCACCTCCTTCCACTTTTACCATTTTTGCGCCTGCCTGCATTAATTTTTTGGCATTTTCAAAGGCGTCAACTTTGCTGGTATAGCTGCCAAAAGGCATATCTGCTATTACCCAAGCGCGTTTGACTATATTGGCAACTATGCGTGTGTGGTAGATCATGTCTTCTATGGTAACGGGTAGAGTATCATCATTGCCCTGTATAACCATACCTAGAGAGTCGCCCACGAGCAGACAATCAACGCCGGCGGCGTCCATTAGCGCAGCAAAGCTGGCGTCATAGCAAGTGAGCATGGTGATCTTTTCACCTTGGTCGCGCATATTTTTGAGTTTGCGCAGGGTGATTGGCTTGCTGAGATCGACGGCGCTAGGGCTGTTGTACATGAGGTCTCCGATTTATTTACGGTTCTGCCTGAGATTAGCCAAATATTATAGCGTGATACATTGGAAAGTCGAAATACGTAGATAGATACGCAGACTATTTTCGTTAATCTGCGTTGATAGATGTCTTTTATTAATCTTTAGAGATCAGCCACCAGAGATCAGCTATTGGCCAAATGTGGCTCCGCCATCTTGCAAATAAACTAGCTCAGCTTCGGTTGATGCTCTGTTTAATACATTGTTGCGATGTGGGAAGCGGCCGAATTGCGCAACGATATC
>CAKMZF010000222.1 GCA_929200405.1 uncultured Gammaproteobacteria bacterium
ACTTATCTGTAATCATCATCGTGAGAAGAAATGGAATCTTTTTACCACGATATCTCGTATATTATTTATATCTACTGCTTTAGTCAGTTCAACTCCCTTTATAGGCAAATAATACAGCTATGAAAACTCGGCTATTAACCTTTGAAAATACAGAAAGTCAAACGCTACAGGCTCGTCTGGCGACACCTGATAAACAACAACCCCATAGTTATGCGATTTTCGCCCATTGTTTTACCTGCGGCAAGGATTTATCCGCTATTCGCTACATTAGCCAAGCCCTTACAGCACAAGGTTTTGCAGTACTAAGTTTTGATTTTGCTGGCTTAGGCTTAAGTGATGGGGATTTCTCAGAGACTAGCTTTACGTCTAATATTAGTGATCTTACCTCTGCGGCAGCTTACCTCAGCAATCATTTTGCAGCGCCTAAGTTGCTCGTGGGTCACTCGCTTGGCGGTGCCGCTGTGCTGGCTGCAGCCTCTGAGATACCCAGTGTCAAAGCAGTAGCGACTATTGGCGCACCTGCTGATCCAGCTCATGTAACAGCATTGTTTGGTTCAGCTATTGATGAAATAGAGAAAAAAGGAAAGGCAGATGTCTTGCTGGCCAACAGACCTTTTACAATTGGTAAACCATTATTGGATAGCTTACGAGAAGGGACTCAGGCAGATAAAATACATAACCTAAGAGCAGCCAAGCTGATTTTACATAGTCCGCAAGATGAGACGGTAAGCATTAATAGTGCGGCTGCTATCTTTGATTTAGCAGTCCACCCCAAAAGTTTTATCACCTTAGATGGCGCTAATCATTTATTAACCAAGAAAGAGGATGCCATATACACCGGTGATGTTATCGCCAGTTGGGCTATGCGCTATATTGACTCGCAGGATGTATCTGCAACGGCATCGAGTCTTAATACAAGCTCCTCTGTAGTGGCTCAATTGCGCTCAGGGGACAAATATACTACTGCTATCCAAGCCAGACAGCACCGTATTGTCGCTGATGAACCTGAAACATTAGGTGGTAATGATACGGGTATGACTCCCTATGAATTGATCAGTGCAGGTCTGTCAGCCTGCACTGTGATTACACTACAGATGTATGCCAACAAGAAATCTTTACCTTTAGATGAAGTAAAAGTATCCATTGAGCATAGCAAAATTAAGAATGCCGAAATGCCCAGTGGCTTTGAAGACACTTTCACACGCCACATTGTATTACGGGGTGACCTAACAGCTGCGCAAGAGAATAAACTACTAGAAATTGCGGATAAATGCCCTGTGCATAAAACTCTGCACCAACCCAGCCAAATAGTGACCATTTTAGAAAAGTAGCTAAGCTCAAACATAAGTATGAATTAGGTAAGCAAGTTTATTTTGGCAATAATAACCATAAATTGCCATAGTGTTTAAGGTCTGACCCCAGCTTTTTTGCTCTCTCACCTTCACCCATATAAATATCTACACGGCCAGGCCCTTTGATAGCGCCACCTCTATCTTGAGCGAAAAACACGCTGGTTTCATGATGGGTCAAATTACCGCGGTCATCTAAAACCGGACGTTTAATAATTACCGTCGAGCCAAAGGGGATGTAATTAGTGTCAACTGCGATGGAGCAAAATGCCGTAACTGGCTGACCATTTGCTCCTTTGGG
>CAKMZF010000223.1 GCA_929200405.1 uncultured Gammaproteobacteria bacterium
CAACCGTGCGAGACTCTAGCGCCAACGCCATCAGGTTTGCTCGTTCCATGAATCAGATAACCTGGGACATCAAGACCCATTTTCCTAGTGCCTAAAGGGTTGCTTGGACCAGCTGGTACGACTTTGGGCAATTCGCTGCCCCATTCTTCCCTGTGTTCTCTGCGGATAGAGGCAGGTGGTGTCCAAGTCGGATTTTTGATTTTACTGACAATCTTGTGTAAGCCCATTGGCGTTGCCCAGTCTTGTCTGCCAATGCCGACGGGAAATGTATTAACAATAGGACGTTGGCCATTTTTTGCTTTGGGATAGTAGTATAAACGCTTCTCAGGAAGGTTTATCACAATGCCTTCCCTTGGCCCATCAGGCAAAATGAAACGCTGTGGGATAATAACTTTAGTGCCCTCGCCAGGAATCCATCTATCAACATTCGGATTGGCGGCCATCATTTCATCAAAGCCAATATCATAACGCTGGGCGATATCCATTAGCGTGTCATCATAATTGGCAGTGACGGAGAAATTCTTGCCAACCAAATTGGTTCCTGGTGGTGGCAAGTTGAAACCTACAGCCAGAGCAGGGCTGCTAATAACTAGACTTAGCAAGCATCGAGAGAGCATGATTTTAAAGAGATGAAAATGTTTCATAATGATCGCTTCGGCAAGTTATTTTAACAGTGATTATAAACGGAAATCATAAAAGCTATACAGTAAAAAACCGCAGCTATATGATATAGCTGCGGTTATTAATGTAATCCGAATGCTGAGAAAGTGCTTAGTGCAGGATTTGTCTCAAGAATTCCTGAGTTCTCTCATGCTGAGGATTATCAAAGAAATTAATAGGGTCGTTTTGTTCAATGATTTGACCTGCATCCATAAAGATAACTCGGTTTGCAACTTTCTTAGCAAACCCCATTTCGTGAGTTACGCACAGCATAGTCATACCTTCTTCTGCGAGCTGTACCATGACGTCAAGCACTTCTTTGATCATTTCTGGGTCCAGTGCAGATGTCGGTTCATCAAACAGCATGACTCTCGGGTTCATACACAATGAGCGAGCAATTGCTACACGCTGCTGCTGACCACCAGAGAGTTGCTGTGGATATTTATTTGCTTGATCTGGGATTTTTACCCGCTCAAGGTAATGCATAGCGGTGGCTTCAGCTTCTTTTTTTGGTATCTTTCTAACCCAGATCGGTGCGAGTGTGCAGTTCTCTAAAATAGTTAGATGAGGGAAAAGATTGAAGTGCTGGAACACCATGCCAACTTCCTGACGCACGACGTCAATATTTTTGACATCGTTATTCAACTCAACGCTATCTACGATGATTTGACCACTTTGGTGCTCTTCAAGGCGGTTAATGCAACGAATCATGGTTGATTTTCCAGAGCCCGATGGACCTGCGATAACGATTCTCTCGCCGCGCATTACCTTTAGGTTGATATTTTTTAAGACATGAAATTGGCCGTACCATTTGTTCATGTCTTTAATTTCTAATGCAACATCTGTTTCAGAAATATGTTGTACGTTTTCGGTCTTTAAGTCACTTGCTGCGTTATCTGCTTGCATAGTATTCTCCATCTGTATTTCTATAATC
>CAKMZF010000224.1 GCA_929200405.1 uncultured Gammaproteobacteria bacterium
TAAAAGTATTGAGAAGCAGCCTAAAATCCGCGTAATAGAAGCAGATGGCAATAATTTACAGAAAGTCAGCGTGACAGTGCCGCTGGGAGTGATGACCTGTGTCACCGGAGTGTCTGGTTCGGGTAAATCAACCCTGATCAATGATACGTTATCACGCGCTATTTACCAACATGTCTACAAATCACAAGCAGTACCTGCTGTACATAAAGCGATAGAGGGTATAGATTTGGTTGATAAAATTGTGAATATCGACCAGTCGCCGATTGGTAGAACGCCGCGCTCGAACCCCGCGACTTACACTGGCTTATTTACCCTAATTCGAGACCTGTTTGCCAATACCCCAGAAGCGAGATCACGAGGTTATACTTCTGGCCGCTTTAGTTTCAATGTCAAAGGCGGACGCTGTGAAGCCTGTCAAGGTGATGGTTTAATTAAGGTAGAAATGCACTTCCTGCCAGATGTTTATGTGCCCTGTGATGTGTGCCAAGCTAAGCGTTACAATCGTGAGACCTTGGATATCCGCTATAAAGGTAAAAATATCCATGAAGTTTTGGATATGACCGTTAGTGATGCGATGGAATATTTTTCTGCGGTGCCGCCACTGGCCAGAAAACTGCAAACTCTGATGGACGTGGGTTTGACCTATATTCGGTTAGGACAAAATGCGGTGACATTATCAGGTGGTGAAGCGCAGCGGGTGAAATTAGCGAAAGAGCTATCCAAACGAGACACCGGGCAGACTATTTACATACTTGATGAACCAACCACTGGGCTGCATTTTGATGATATTGTATTATTATTAAAAGTGCTGGCGGCTCTCAAAGAGCGCGGCAATACCATATTGGTGATCGAGCATAATCTAGATGTGATTAAAACGGCTGATTGGATTATTGACCTTGGTCCGGAAGGCGGTTCTGGTGGTGGAACTATTGTTGCAGAGGGAACCCCTGAGACTGTTGCAGCCTGCAAAGAAAGTTATACTGGCCAATACCTAAAGCCATTGCTAGCAGCGCAAAACTGAGAGTTTAAATCTCAGTTTTGAGTAAATTTGATAACTGAATGTGTAGTGATTTTTTGCCTCGTCAATCGCTTCGTTCGGTAGTTCAGGATTGTTATGGAAGTCGGTTGAATTTCTGGGCAGAGATTTACCGATTGTTTTTGATCGCATATTAATAATGTCATAATGTAGATACTATGTCGCAGGGAATAAAGTTGATTATGTCTGAAATTAGAGTCGCGAAAACGGAAGATTTTCAGCATATATGGCCGATATTTAAAATCATATGTCGAGCTGGTAACACCTTCGCACAGCCTACTGATATTGATAAAAAAACCGCCTATGATTATTGGATGGTGCAAGTTAGGCAAAGCTATGTTTATGAGGTCGATGGTCAGCTCTTGGGCAGCTATTACCTAAAAACCAATCAGCAAGGTGGCGGTAGTCATGTGTGCAATGCCGCCTATATCGTCTCAGAGCAAGCCAGAGGCATGGGCGTGGCAAGTGCTATGTGCAAGCATTCCCAAGCGATGGCGCTGGAAATGGGTTATCAGTACATGCAGTATAATTTTGTGATAAGCAGCAATG
>CAKMZF010000225.1 GCA_929200405.1 uncultured Gammaproteobacteria bacterium
CTTGTGACACAAACCGTGGAGTAAAGCGGTGAAGTAAGCCTGTTTGTTTTGAATCGTTCACAGCGCCAGCATCTCCTTATGCTCAGCAATCGCTCTACGAATCAAATCCTCAGAGCAATACAAGGCCAGCTTATGGTAAAAGCGTTGATTTTGCTGCCTACCACCCACTGCCTCACAGATTAAGTCCACCAGATACTCACGATGGCTAGGATCAGCATTAACGACCGCTTGGCGTTTTAACTTGCTGGAGGGCTGTGTTGCGCGTTTGCTAAACACACACTTCCAATCCTGCTTATTGGTGGTCTCAACCACATCCACGCACATATAAGCATTCATGCTAGAGAGAGGAACTCCATGCAGGTTTTTTTGAATGGTCTCTAGCAATACCTTACGCTGGCTTTTGTAAGTATAGCGGCTGGTCTTAAGATTAGACTCTGCGACCAAGCTGGCTCCAGTCTTCTCGAATTTATCGAATTTGGCAAGCACACTATCCATGCGGTTATACCATGCCTTAGCCACTTCTGACTTTATAGCTTTACGAGCAGAGAAGTTCACGGGAATGGTTACGCTATTAAAAATGTTCTGCATGATATGATCAGAGAACTGAACGATACACTTACCAGAGATGGTTCCTTTGCCGCGCTCCTTGATTTTGTTGTAATGAAACAAGCTCAATACTCGCTGCCCCTTGTAGGTCTCCTCGGTATTGCTTTGGGTCTGAAAAGCAAATACCCAAGAGATTTTAGTCTCTTCTAAACAGCGCAGCTCTTCTAAAATACTATTGAGTGCTTTACCACTGGGTTTTACATCCAGTTTCTTGGCAATATCACTTAGAAATAGCTCCATTGGTTCCTTGGGCATATTGCGTTCTCTCCAAATCGCAATCAGGGCCAAAAACACATCATAGGTCTTAGTGGTATAACTCTTGGCATCTTGGGCAGGAATTACCTCAATCATTGATTTGGCAAGACGGCCATCGGGTAGTTTTGCCGTCCATTGCTTAGTTCTACGCCCATAGATGCCAGGACTTTTACCATGTGGAAATAAGAAGTGAGACCATCGATCATAATTGGCCTCTGCGCTAATAATCTCGGCAATCTGACTATCTGCTGCGGGGATGATGTTCTTTTGTGGATCTATTGCTAGATTATCTGCTCAATTATCCAGATCAATGGAGAGTGTTTGACTCATAGGAAGGTGATTACAAAATAAGCCACTGTCACACAGGGTCGAGTGTTTACGTAGTGGGTCGAAGATGTTTGGGAGTAGTGTACTTATTGGTGGGGAAATGCAAGTCGGAATGGGCATTATAAAGTATCGCGCAGGGTTTAAAGCGATCAGCTGAGTATCATTGGAGTTATCTATCAAAGCCTGCTAATTGTACCGCTGCTGCTCGCTGTCAATAACCGCGTTTGGTAAGGAAAAGTAATATGCCAAACGAGCGGATTTTTGACAGCTTCACAGAGTGCGCGGTTTGCAGTAAGTGTCTTTGAATATCAGAGACATTTATTTTCTTACTTTCAATATTATGAAAGCATCAATTAAAGAGCAGTTGTTAGTTTTGTCCCAATGAGATGATAT
>CAKMZF010000226.1 GCA_929200405.1 uncultured Gammaproteobacteria bacterium
CTGATGTCAATCCTGAAGTAAATGACATATTTAATTTTCACTTCAAAGATGTGCGAAGTTTGGTGCAAGAAAGTCAAAATGGTCTAGCAACTGGTGCTGCTGCTGGGCTAGGCGTAGATATTGCTGTTGCTGGTATTAGTTTAGGTTCCGCAGCAGCCATAGGTGCAGTGACAGGCGCATTATATAGTTTACGAAAGCATACCTCGCGCCTGTTGCGTCAACTAATAAACGGCAATGATATTTGTGTCAGCGAGCATAGCTTAGTACAAGTTATTGATGCCATGATTGGGCTAGTCGTTAGGCTAGAAATGCGTGGTCATGGTGCAATTGAAAAATTAACCATGCAGTCATCAACAAATCTTAATCCTAGAAATAAACAGATACTTGAGCATGAAAGCGTCAAAGCGGCCAGAATTCATCCGGATTGGGTTAATTTGGACTTTGCATCCGATCCCACAGCTTTTCCAGCGTTTGAAAATTTACGCCGTGAAGTAATCGAAGCCATATTTGATGATATCGACTCTAGACAATTGCTATAAATCTCACTTTATCACTAGGCTTGAGTTGAGCCAGCAAATTTACTCCAAACTCGCTCACAACTCCTAATTTAGGATAGCCACCAATGGTCTGATGGTCTCGCATAAGCACTATCGGCTGGCCATCGGCTGGCACTTGAATACTACCGGAAACTATGCCCTCAGAGACCAATCGCAAGTCCTGCATATCAATATTTGCTCCTGAGAGTCGGTAACCCATGCGATCCGCAGCATTGGTTATTTCATAATCACTGTTGAGAAATTTTACTTTCGCTTCCTCTGAACAAAGCTGCCATTGATAGCTTGGATAAAAGCCAATTTCATAACTGCCATCGCACTCGGTAACAAAATGTCTATAAGGTTCAGGAATGCTACGTATAGAATCATTAGACAGCTGGTCTAACACTGGCAGCTTATCTTGCTTCTGTAGTTTTCGGCCGCAGTATCCAGACAGCCCCTCTCTAACCACTGCTGAGCGACTACCTAAGAAAATATCCGTCTGAAAACCTCCAGCAACAGCTAAATACGCTCTAAGACCAGATTTGGGTTGAATAAACTTGAGCGTATCTCCAGCATTTAGTTTAAAGTTTTGCCAATGAGGCGCAGGCTGTTCATTATGTTTTGCTTGCAAATCTGCACCAGTGATAGAAACCCAAGCAGATTTTGTAGAAGTAATAGAAAAAGCCCCATAAGTAATTTCAATGGCAGCAGCATTTTGGGGATTTAATAACAGTTGATTGGCTTGCTCTAAAGCCTTCTGGTCCATAGCGCCGCCACTCGTAAAGCCCAACTGCTTAGCTACTCTACCCCGATCTTGTATTAGAGCTAAAAAATTTGCTTGAGTAACTTCAAACATTATGGAGCTCCTAACTTTATTGTTTCAGTTGCAAAACTAACTGCTCATATTCAATTAGCTCTATGGGCACGAATTGCACATACTGATTCGCCTGTATTCTTACTGGCGGACTTTTATCTGGCAAGAACATTGGCAACGGTGTTCTCCCAAGAATTCGCCACCCTCCTGGAGTGGC